>CAYJBL010000275.1:2186-2542 GCA_964368115.1 uncultured Bacteroidales bacterium | reverse complement strand
AAACTTGATTTTATTTCATTAGGCTTATTTTTTACTTGAGCAGCTACAACAATCAAACTTTCTAATGTTCTTACAGAAGTAGTCCCAACAACCGTGATATTTCCATAATAATCTATTAATTCCTCTACATTTTTTAATGAGATAATAAAGTGTTCGGTATGCATTTCATGCTCTGAAACATCACTTGTTTTAACTGGATAAAATGTTCCTGCACCTACATGCAGTGTGACAAACATAGACCTAATTTCCTTATGTTTCAATCTATCAAATACGTTTTCTGTAAAATGCAATCCTGCTGTAGGAGCAGCAATTGAACCCTCCAAATTACTATATACGGTTTGATAATGGTGTTTATC
>CAYJBL010000275.1:0-2176 GCA_964368115.1 uncultured Bacteroidales bacterium | reverse complement strand
TGGAGGTATAGGCATATCACCTGCACAATGTAATATATCTGAAAAATGAATTTCCGGATTATTCCATTCAAATAATATCTCAAAAGAATTACCTTTTTGCGATTGCTTTAATATTGTTAATTCAAATGAATCTCCATTTATTGTAAGAATTTTTGACAATCTTCCATATTTCCATTTCTTATTATTGCCAATAAAACATTTCCATACACACGAACGAGTAGAAGCTAAAGAAATACTATAATCAACTGGAAATATTGGCTCTAAACACAAAATTTCAATTATAGCCCCTGTTTCTTTTTGAAACAACATTCTCGCATTTATTACCTTTGTATTATTAAATACAATTAGACTATCTTTAGGAAGGTAGTCTCCAATATTTTCAAATATATTTTCAGTTAAATTACTTTTTTGCCAAACTAATAACTTTGACTTATCCCTTTGTTTAACAGGAAATTTAGCTATTTGCTCATCTGGCAAATCATAATCAAAATCATTTATATTTATTTTGTTTATATTTATCATAAATCAAATTACTCGTCCTTGCAAATGTGATATTTTTTTTATTAGTTCGTTTGTTAGGCTGATTTTTTCTAATAATTTATGTACCGCTTCTGTATCATTTTGCTGTTTTGCTTCTTTTAAGAAAGTACTATATTTTTTCTTTGCCTCTTTTGCTATATTTAGTTTATACTTGATAAATAAATCTTCCAGCAATTCGCTTAATCTTTGGTCTTCTCCTAGCAAAGGAGCTCCTCTTTTTTTCCAAAGTTCACTTAATTGATATTTAGTTGTAAATAAACCTGCCGACAAACTACTTATTTCTGGATCTTTATGGTTTGTAAAGTGATTAGCATCTATTTCTTGTCCAGAATTTATCAACGTCTCTGCAAGATTAAAGATTTTCTGGTTCAAAATATTTTTCATTTCTAAATTGTCATTCTGAAGTTGAGCAATTATATATTCTGCTACACTAAGTTCTATTTTTTCATTTCCATTTGAGATAATAATTTTCTGATTTCCATAAACAAGTAATATCCTTATTATTTCGTGTTCTTGTACTTCAAAATAAATTTTATCTATAAAAGCTGGAACGGGTGGTATTACCTTTTGATGATTAATTAATTGTGAAGAATCTCTCAACTCTTTCCGTCTTAATTCCTCATATTTATTTTTTTTTATTTTTGCAACTTCAGCATAAAGAACTGTTTCTTCAATATCCAATAATTTTCCACATTCTTGAATATATACCGACTGCTTTATATTATCGTCAATAACAGATATAGAGCGAACAATCTCTGATATTAATCCGGCTCTTTTGATTGGATCATTAGCAATACCTTCGCTTAAAAGTCTTGTTTTAAAACGAATAAAATCTTCTTCGTTGTTTTCAATAAATTCTTTTGTTGCAGAACTTCCATTTTTTCTTGAAAATGAATCTGGATCTTCTCCTTCTGGAAATAGAAGTACTCTAACATTCAGCCCCTTTTCCAATATCATATCAATTCCTCTCAGCGATGCTTTAATCCCTGCCGAATCTCCGTCATATAATATTGTTATATTTTGAGAAAACCTCTTTATTAGACTTATTTGATCTTCTGTCAATGAAGTTCCAGATGACGCTACAACATTCTGAATCCCCGCCATATGCATCGACAACACATCCGTATAACCTTCAACTAAATAACATTTATCCTGCTTTATTATTTCTTGTTTTGCCTGAAATAATCCATACAAAACCTTGCTTTTGCTATAAATTGCAGATTCGGGTGAGTTTAAATATTTTGCAATTTTTTTATCTGTTTGCAGTGTTCTTCCTCCAAAACCTATCACTTGACCTGAAATACCAATTATTGGAAAAATTACTCTACCCGAAAATCTATCAAATTTACTATTTTCTTTAACTATTGTAAGTCCGGTTTTTTCGAGAAATTCAATCTTGTAACCATTATTCAATGCATTATTTGTAAATGCGTCTCTTTGCTGTGGCGAATATCCTAATTTAAAGTCCTTTATTATATATTCGGGAAATCCTCTTTCTCTAAAATAACTAAGGCCAATACTTATTCCTTCCGAAGAATTCAACAATTGATTTGAAAAATAATCTGCTGCATATGCGCTAACTATACGCATACTTTCTTTCTCATCATTTATCTTTCTGTCTTCCTCACTTTGTTCT
>CAYJBL010000274.1:0-2577 GCA_964368115.1 uncultured Bacteroidales bacterium | reverse complement strand
CATTATATGCCCAGGTGTATTTTGTGCCGATAAAGCTATTGTGCATAATGCCAACCATATTTTTCCATCATTTGTTAAATATAGTGGTGTAAGCGAATGATTTACCAATCGTTGTTTTTTTCCATTAATAAAGTGAAAATTATAACTTATTGAGTAATCCAATCGTTCTTCGATTGGTATTGTGTTCAATAATTCAAACCCTTTATTGTTTATTTCCAATAACATTTTTTGCTCTTCGATAGGAACATGGTCTGTATATAATTTGTATCCTAATTCGTACATTTGCTCTAACGACACCCCACATAAGTATGGAAAATTATCTGATACATACAGAAAATTTTTTTTGAAATAATCGATTACATAAACACACTTGTATGTACTTCTTGAAAATGCCTTTACGGCTTTTAGCAACAATTCTATTTTTGAATATTCTTCGTCTGCAACATTGTGCACATAATTATCTTTTATAAAAAAATCATTAACCTTTATATCCATAACTCATAGTAATTTTATTGCTGCAATATATAAAAAAAATACACAAAAGTGTAGTTTTTCATCAAAAATTTAATTAATACACTTTTGTGTAGTGCGCAAGTAAAATATTGTTTACATTTTTGCTAAAAGAAATAAAAAACAGCGAACAGAGAAATGAAAAATTTTTACCAAAATATTAGAAGAAACGCGAGCAAAATTGCTGCAACAATAAAACTTTTTTTGAGTGTAATTATTTTTTACTCCCCTCGCCTAGCAAATTATCTAAAGCTAAATTTGGAATTTAATAATTACGCAGCAAGCAAACAATTTTACACAAAACTTGCAACGAGCGCGAGAAAATATAATGCAAAACCAACTTGGCAAACATTAGGAAAAAACAAGTTTACTTAGCAAAAGCTATTCCGAGTGGTAAAATTTTTCTTCCTTTTTCGGAATAGTGTTGACCCAAAAAAAGTTTACGTAAGCTTTAGAAGAAAAGACAGAACAAACTGAATAAAGGAGCAAAATCCAAAGGCTTAAAGATTGGATAAACACAGGTAAAATTGAGCGAATTGCTTGTGTAAAATAGTTCGTTTTTTTAATTCAAAAAATAAAATATTATGAATACAAAAATTAAAGTATTAGGTATTGCTATAATAGCAATGATGGTTTTTACTAGTTGTAATGAAATTAACGATGTAAAAAAACTACAAGAACAAAAAGAAGTAAACGAAAGTAAAGCAGCAGTAGACGAAAGCGGAGGTAGCAATGCGATGAGGACAACTACATTCTACTTAGATAGAGTAGAATGTGCTCCTCCAGATGGTGGTGAGTGTGGTCCAGAAGTTGTAATAGCAGAACCTCGCCCGATAATCGAGGATTTTATAGATACTGTTGACAATGGAAATAGTAGTAATATAAATGACTATATAAGGAGGAATCTTGTGAGTTTGTCAATGTATATAAATCGTGATCATCTGAATGAAACAATAGGCGGAATATTAAGTGTTTCGGTACAAGAAAATAGAAATAAAAAATTCGTTATCTTCGAAAATGTAAGAACGAATACGATTACTTCTGTTTATCCTTTTGTATTTTAGTAAATAAATTAGCGAAGCCGTCTATCTACTTAGAGGGCTTCGTTAAAAAAACAAACAATAATGAAAATAAAAGCCCTAATATTAAGCATTTTAGCAAGCATTTTACTATTTGCTTGCAGTAGCGAACAAAAAGAACCAACTGTAAAAGTTGTTAAAACGCTAAGTTTTAAAACAAATGAAGTAAATTTTTCTCATTTAGAAATAGGTGTATATTTTGATAAGCAACAACAAAAAGACGCTATACATTTTTATACAAAAAATAAAGAAATAATAAAACGATTTGATTTATTGTCAGGCGAGTTGATAGATAGTGTGTCATTAAATAAAGTTGTTGATGCTTTAGATAATGGAAATAAAATAGACAAATTTATTGTTTTTGCACACGACACAATTTTAATTTTAACACAAACACATGACTACAGATTCCAAACCACACAAAATCTAATTTCGATAGATAGCAAAGGCGACATTTTTCACGAAAAAGAACTGAACGATTTGTTGCCTGATTCTTTAAAATACACTGTGGAAATAAGCCTATTCTCTCCAAAAACATCTTACGATTATGACAATCTGTATTTTTCTTATTGTATAGGACCTGAATATGTTGAAAAATTTGAGAACTCAGAAATTTTTGAAAAATTTGATTTAAGAGAATATTGGTATGACCTAAACCGTTTGTTGTATACTAAAGCTTCTTTATTTGTGAATATAAAGAATTTGTATTCCAACAATCCTAAACTTCACACAATACTTGAGGGCTTTCATCGCAAACATTCTCAAGAAAATGATTATCATCCAATGCCTAATGACCATTTAGAAATTAATGACAAACTTTTTGTTTACAATACATGCTTAAATTCAATATCAATCTACTGTTCTGATACTTATAGTCATATAAAAGATATTGAAATTGTTTCTAAATATACAAATTTTAAAAAGAAACAAACTATAGAAGAGTTCTTTAATAAACTTGGAAAAATGGACATACCTATGGAAGGTTTTA
>CAYJBL010000273.1:1627-2639 GCA_964368115.1 uncultured Bacteroidales bacterium | reverse complement strand
AGATTCTGCGAGTTTTTATTTTGTTCCAGAGCCAAACGAAGGAGCAGCAAAACCAAAGCTGCAAGGAGATACATGCTTCGGATATGATTTAAGTAAAGGTAATTCAATTTTTGAATGGAAAACCAACCAGCTCAATATTTCTATTATCCTTAAAGTTTGTGAAATGTTCCCTAATAAAGATATTTTTTGGAAGAGAGCTAATTCAATAGAATTAATATCTGGTTGTAGTAAATTTAGAAACCAAATTCTTAACAATGTAAACGAAGAAGAAATCAGATCTGATTGGCAAGAGGGAATTAATAAATTTAAAGAAACACGAAAAAAATATCTGTTGTACGATTAAAAATATTTAAGATACTATTTTATAGTTTTGTTTTTTCATGATAGAAGTTGTCTAATTATAATAGTTGGGCAACTTTTTTTGTAGGATACTTAGAACCTCATCAATAATTTCAAGTTTACTCTTCTACCAGTAAGATAATTTGGCACACCATACTCCCAACCTCTAATATCAGTAACATAAGTAAATGAAATTTCATTATTAATATCAAGAAGATTAAACACTTCTAAGCTAAGCCAAATATTTTTAAAATGTTTGAATGGATTATTATTAGATAGTTTTTGATGGTCGCCTTTTAGTTGTTTTGAGATTCCAATATCAACACGCCTGTATGAGTTGAAACGCGGAGCTGGGTCAGGAGCTTTTTCGATTGGTAGCCCAGTACCAAAGTGTAAGCTCAGATAAGCCTGCCAAGTTTCATATCTAGGAATATAATCTTGAAAAAATATACTTACATTTAATCTTTGGTCCGACGGACGAGCAATCATTCCTAACGATACAGTGTCTAATGTTCCATTTTCATTTCTTTGTGTGTAGAAATCTCCTTCAATATCTTCTTTAGATTGCATCAAAGAGAAACTCACCCATGACTCTATTCCAGGAACAAATTCTCCATTTACTTTAGCTTCGATTCCTGTAGAATAACCTTTAGCTAGATTTTCTCCATAGTAT
>CAYJBL010000273.1:0-1617 GCA_964368115.1 uncultured Bacteroidales bacterium | reverse complement strand
TAGTATCTAATTTTTACATTATCTATTTCGTAAGGAATTAAATTATACATGTACTTATAATAAAGTTCAGTAACCAGTTTAAATGGTCTTCCCCAGGCTAAAAAGTCGTAATCGCTACCCAAAACAACTTGAAAAGATGATTGTGATTTAATTTCGTGATTTAAAGTTCCATCTAGTCGTCTAACCTCTTTAAAAAATGGTGTTTGATGATACAATCCTGTTGCAAACCTGAAAACTATATTCTTTTCCCAATTTGGTTTTAATCCAATATTAAATCTTGGAGACGCAAGAAATTCATTATTAAAGTCCCAATAATTAAGTCTAATTCCACCGCCAAACATCAGGTCTGATTTTTCTAAATCTACGACATAAGTGTTTTGCACATACGCATTTAACCTATTACTATTTATGTCATACTGAGCAACATCTGTAAAGTATAAATTTAGTTCTTCACGGTCGAGCCATAAATTTGATGTAGAATTATATGGCAACGAGTATCCTGCCGAATCTATCATATTCCATTCGTTGACTTTGTAGTCGAAAGATTCTCGATTATAATGAGCTCCCCAAGCCCATTCGCTATTATCGGTTTTGTATTCTCCAAGATACTTTGCTGTTGTAACATGTCCGACAAGATAATTACGCGCATGCTCGAGATAAGAGCCTACTCCAATATTCGACACACTATCACCTAAATTATCGGATCCTAATTCTTTGTCCAGTTCATTTAAGTAATATTGACTTTGAATATCATAAGTTTCACGTTCGTTTGTATAATAATTTGAAAGTATATATTTCATTTCCAAGCTTTTATTTACTTTATGTGTACCAATAAACGCAGTTGTAATATTTCTAAATACATCTTCTTCGTTACCGTCTAAATACATTTTAATTTTCAAAGCTTCATTAAGTGTTCCCCAAGATGTTTCTAAGTCTTCTGGTACAAAATTATAACTATTATTACTAATATTTCCGAGAAAAGCAAGTTCAAACTTATCGCTTAAATCATAAGTTAAATAAGTTTGAAAATCTAAATAATTAGGATCGTATTGCCCAGTCATATCCATAGATGACAAAACATATCTTGTTGTTTTATATCGCAAGCCTGTATTATATCTAAATAAATGGTTTTTGCTTGTACCTTCTACATGTAGATTACCACCGAGCGCGCTTAACACCGCACTTCCGCCAAATTCCTTTGGATCACGATATTTAATATCTAATACAGAAGACATTTTATCTCCATATTTAGCTTCAAAACCTCCTGCCGAAAATACTACAGACGAAACCATGTCTGAATTTATAAAACTTAACCCTTCTTGTTGTCCGCTTCTTATAAGCAATGGTCGATATATTTCTACATCATTTACATAGATTAAATTCTCATCATAATTTCCACCTCGTACATTATATTGACTACTTAATTCGTTAGTAGATGATACAGCAGGTAAAGATTTTAGAATATCTTCAAATCCGCCAATTGTTGGAATGTTCATTGCTATTTCAGGATTTATTCTTACTCCCGAATTAAATCTTTCGTTTTCGGCTCCTACATTTGCAGTTGGCAATACAGTATGAGAATTTTGCAAATTAACTTCTAATTCTAGCTTTTCGCCA
>CAYJBL010000272.1:0-2646 GCA_964368115.1 uncultured Bacteroidales bacterium | reverse complement strand
ATTTTGCAGAAATAAATTCTACCAAATTAGTAGGTTTTGCTATACTAGTTACTAATAAAATTTCGTAATCTTTAAGTTCATCAAGTTTTACATACTGATTCTCGCCTGAAAATATTGGTTCTATTTCTTGGTACTTAAAATACGAATAGAATAAACTCTGAAATGGCTTAATGTCAAGCGATTTTTTCAATTTCAACTGTTCTTGATACGAGATATTTTCGGGGCATTTACTATAAATAATAATATCAGCACGCTTAATATTTTTTTTAGATTCACGAAGCCTACCAAATGGAAGAAGAAAATCTTTTAGTTATTCAATAAAATTGAAACCCGTGGTTTTAGTTTACGATGCTGAAAAGCATCATCTAGAATTATTAAATTTATTTCTGGAAACGATTCCAATATTTTATTAACTCCTTCTACTCTATTCTCACATACAGCAACAGTGGTATCAGTAAATTTTTGTTTTATCTGTAAAGGTTCGTCCCCTGTCTCAAGGTGCGAACTATGCGATTCAACCCAAAAAAAGCCTTTTGTTTTCCGCATATAACCACGACTCAATACTGCAATATTAAAATCGTCTTTAAACATTCTAACAAAATATTCCGTATGAGGCGTTTTCCCAGTTCCACCAACACTAATATTTCCGATAGAAATTATAGGAATATCAAATTTTGTTGACTTAAAAAATGATCTATCGTAAAAGAAATTTCGAACTAATACAACTAAACCATAAATAAGAGAAATCGGAAAAAGAAATACTATTTTAAGGATTGCTAAAAGCAGCTTGGACATGAGATTGTATTTTATAAATTAAAAATACCTCTTAATATTGGTCGCATTCCACTAAAGAAAAACTCTACTGCAATTACCATCACAATCAACCCCATTATCCTCATTAATACATTATTTCCTGTTTTTCCTAAAAGTTTAATAATTCTGGAGCTACTAAAAAGGATCAAGTAAGTTAGCGATAATGTCACTGCAATAGCAACAAAAAGAGCTACTTTTAATCCAATTGTATTTGCATCTTCCATTAGTACTATTGAATTTGTTATTGCTCCGGGTCCACAAATCATTGGAATCGCTAAAGGGGTGATAGAAATATCTGTTATATAATTAACTTTTGCTTCAGAATCGTTCAATTTTACTTTACTAAGTCTAGCTTGAAGCATATCCATCCCCATCATAAAAAATATTACTCCACCAACAACTCTAAAACTATCGGCAGAGATGCCAAAAAATTTAAATAATACCTGACCTGTTAATGCAAAAAATACAATTGAGAAAAAAGCTACAATTATAGCCTTTCTAGCAGTTTTTTTACGTTCTGCATCTGTCAATTCACCTGTCATTGACATGAAAACTGGCATTACTCCAATAGGATTTATTAGTGTAAAAAACGATGTAAAACACACAAGACCAAATGAGATAATTTCTGACATACCTTATAATTTTTTGCAAAAATAATCAATTTGCTATTTTATTTATGCATTCACACTGAAGAAATTATTAAACTATTGTAACATTTTTTATCTTAAGGTATAAACAAATGTGTATTTTGTTAATTTTCTAATACTTTTTCGATATCAAATATTTCGTATCTACTTTTTCCAAGCCAATATTTTTCAATAGATAATTCTCTTAATTTTATCCAGTATAGCTCGCTTTCAACACCATGGCTTTTAATTAGATTTCTTATATCTGTCGATATTTCATTTCTTACTTCTGGTTTAATGCTAAATAGTACTTTTTGATCATTGTATTCTACTAAAACCGAAGCAGAAATATTTGAGGTATCGACAGATATAGTCCCATATCCTATTGTGGCTCCTGTACCAACCTGTAAACCGTCGTTTAAACAACTTATTGGTGGCTTATATCCTGCATGCGAAACTAACCTAATTTCATCCAAACCCACATGAAAATATTCCATTATGCGAAGTCCCATTTTTGCGCCCAAAATTGAGTAAATTCCTAAATGCGAATGCATCTCTGAGGCTATTGCAATAATTTTAAATTCTGTATATCCATGTGTTGCGACAATTGAATCTGAAATTCCTGAAATATCAGTTCTCAACATTTGCCCTGATATAGGTAATTCACTAAATATAACTCCACTATCTATTTTGTTCACATTTAACATTGAACTATATAAAATGCTAAAAAACTGTGATTGCGAAGCCTTAATAATTTTGAATAACCCGTCGTTTGAATATGAATCTACAAAAAAATGTGGATACAACATATATATCGGAATTAGTTCCTTACTATACACTACTTTATCTCCATTTAGATTAATTATGCTTGACATGAATTTTGCATATTTTGAATCTATTTCTTTATCGATATTCTTAAAACTTTCGGGATAGGTATTTGTTTGTGGTGTAAATATCTTTAATGGCAATCTATTTTGAATGATTTTATCAAATGCCTCAGGGTCTTCTAAATAGTTAAAACTTGATACATTTTCATCATAATCTGAAAACCATAGAATGTTCTCAATTTTAGCTACTACATCAGGATTAGCCTCAATCATTTTTGCAATATTTGTCAAAGGACCAAGTGCCACAATAACTGTTTTTCTACTCGAACTTATTATTTTGTTTCCTAATAATTCGTATGATTCTGGATATTCATTATTTT
>CAYJBL010000271.1:0-2657 GCA_964368115.1 uncultured Bacteroidales bacterium | reverse complement strand
TGATGAAGAAAAATTGAAATTAATCAAAAGTATATGTAAAGACAAGTATTTGAGTATAGAATTTGGAGCAGAATCAACAATAGATAAAACACTAGAATTTATAAATCGTGGGCATACGTATGCTCAGACAGTAAAGGCAGGTGAATTAGCTGCTAAATATGATATCAATACTTGTTTACACTTAATTTTAGGTTTGCCACACGAAAAGGAAGAAGATTTTTATCGTCACGCAAAAGAGGTTTCTAAATTACCAATTAAAAGCCTAAAAGTGCATCAAATGCAAGTTTTAAGAGGGACTAAGTTAGAAGAAATATTTTTAAATTCACCAGAGATATTTTGTAATTTAGACTTAGCTAACTATGTGCGAATAATCTCAAATTTTATCGAATTATTAAATCCAAATATTGTTATAGAGCGTTTTACAAGCGAATCACCAAAGGAAATGATAATATCACCAGACTGGAATGGGAAGAAAAACTTTGAAATTTCTCATATTGTTAAAAATGAAATGCAAAAAAATGGGATGTATCAGGGACGGAAAATAATGAATAATTGATAATTGATAATGAATAATTGATAATGGATAATTGATAATGAATAATGGATAATTGAAAATGGAGGGGTTTTAAATGAAAAATGTTGTTCGTGATAAGTCATTTGTTTTTGCTTTGCATATTGTTAAGTTATCGAAGTTTTTGCAAAATGAAAAGAAGGAATTTGTTATTAGTAAGCAAGTTTTGCGAAGTGGAACTGCTGTTGGAGCTTTGATTAGAGAGGCAGAACATGCACAGAGTAAAGCTGATTTTATACATAAAATGAGTATCGCTCTTAAGGAAGCAAACGAAACGGATTATTGGATTGAATTATTGCATAAATCGGAAGATATATCAGATGATGTTTACAATTCAATACAACCCGAAATTCAAGAACTTTTAAAATTGTTAATCTCAATAATAAAAACATCAAAACAAAAATTAAATAAATAATTGGAAATGGAAAATTTTGTTAAAAATGAAGAGAAAAATAATTTTAATTTTTCCACTACCCGTTTTCCATTTTTATTTAATTTTCATACACATAATCTTGACGAAAAATTTGGAATAATAAACGCTGAACTGTTTGATAGTATTTTAGAAGACAAAATGTATTCTGTTGGTATGCATCCGCTTCAGTATGTAAAAAATGCAGAATCTGAAATGAACTATGTAAAACAAATTGCTCAAAATTCACATGTAGTAATGATAGGAGAAGTTGGTTTAGATCCAAATTCACCAGTTGAATTAGAATTGCAAAAAAATATTTTTGAGCAGCATATCGAAATTTCAGAATCAACAAATAAACCGCTGCTTATACATTGTGTGAAATATTATAACGATTTAGTTCAGCTGAAAAAAAAAGCAAATCCTAAAAGTGCGTGGATTATCCATGGATTTAGAGGAAAAATAAGTGTAGCAAATGAATTATTAAAACACGGATTCTGGTTTTCGATAAATGAAGATATTCTGCAAGATACAGAAAAAACAACTCAGTTAATATCATTAGTAGGGATTGATAAAATATTTTTTGAAACTGATGCTAAACATTACAATATTCGAAATATTTATAATTTTGCAGCAAGTGTTTTAAATGTAAAAATTGACGAATTAATTCATCGAGTAAAAGAAAATCTTGAGGCATGCAAAATTACGATTGGCAAGAACGCACACAACTTTTAATAGGCGAAGAAAAATTAGAAAAATTACGAAAAGCAAAAGTGCTTTTATGTGGATTAGGAGGAGTTGGAGGAGCAGCAGCAGAGCATCTAGTTCGTGCTGGAATTGGTAATTTATGTATTGTCGATTTTGATATTATTTCGTTAACAAATATAAATAGGCAATTGATAGCAACTCATGATAATATTGGAGAGCAGAAGACAAATGCATTTAAAAATAGATTATTAGCTATAAATCCTGATTTAAAAATAGATGTTAGAAATATATATTTGAGAGATGAAATTTTGCAAAGCACTTTATTAGAGTCGTGGGATTATGTCGTAGATGCAATAGATACATTATCGCCAAAGTTAAATCTTATGAGAATTTGTTATGAAAATAAAATTCCAATTATTAGTAGTATGGGTTCTGGTGGAAAAACAAATCCCGCAATGATACAAATTTCAGATATAGATAAAACCTATAATTGTGGATTAGCACGTATGCTCCGTAAGCGTTTGCATAGGCTAGGAATATACAAAGGAATAGAGGTTGTTTTTTCGAGTGAAAAAGTTGATAAAGCTGCGATTATTGAAGAAGAAAGCGAAAATAAAAAATCAAATACAGGCACAATAAGTTATATGACAACAATTTTTGGTTGCTATTGTGCTTATGCGGTAATAAATAAAATAATCGGAATGTAGATTTTCGATAAACAGAGTATAGTAATAAATGGATAAAAGATTAATTGAATTTCAACGATTGTTGGATATTATGGACGAGTTAAGGGAAAAATGCCCTTGGGATAAAAAACAAACAAATCAGAGTCTACGAACTCTTACAATTGAAGAAGTTTACGAATTAGCCGATGCAATTGCAAATGAAAATGATGATGAGATAAAAAAAGAATTAGGAGATATCCTGTTGCATATTGTTTTTTATTCAAAAATTGGACAAGAAAATACT
>CAYJBL010000270.1:0-2687 GCA_964368115.1 uncultured Bacteroidales bacterium | reverse complement strand
TTTTATCCTAAAGTTATATAAAACCTTTTATTTATTAATAAATAAAATATGATTACAAAAGTAATGAATATATTGTTTCAAGGTAGAATATTAAACTACACAATACATCGGATAAATTATTTGTAATTTTTTCCATTCACACAAAGAGATAAACACAATCGAAATTGCAAAAGCAACAAACACTTATACTATATCACTAAAAAACAATACAGTAAGTATAAAAGATTCAAAAAAGTGTGAACAGATTACAATATCTTATATCCACAAAATCAGTAAATCTGTGTGTGTGTGCGTGTGTGCGTGTGTACCACTTTAGTCTTTTTGAGGTATTGAAAAGAAAGCAACTTGTAGATGATGTTTTTTAGTTTACCTTTGTGAATATTAGCAGACATACATCTCATAAAACTATTAAGATATGACCAAAGAGCAAAAAGAAGAAATAATTGAAACAGCAAAAGAGTTTTTTCAGAACAGAATTATTTAACAGTCATCTTGATAGCGGTTGTAAAAAAGCATCTAAACTTAAAAGCTACAACATTAATCCTTTTCTAATAAAATATTTAGCTTTCTTTTTAGAGGGAAACGATAATCCTAAAAGCATAGCAAAAGCATTAATTCTTCCGCGCATTTTAGGAACTTCGATAAACACATCGTTTGGAAACAAAATACAAAAAATGATTAATGTACTTTTTGAGGGCTATGGTTCGGTTGTTTCGGGTATTGATATTGAATTTATTGATGCTATTGATGGACGAAAAAAATATTGTCAGGTTAAGGCTGGACCCGAAACTATTAATAAAGACGATGTAGAAACTATTTCGTCTCATTTTAATGCTGTGTAAGAATTATTCCTCGGAGGTCTAGGCCTATTGTCACCTTTATTTTCTTTGTTTTTATTGAAGATTTCTTTCAAATCAATTACTTCTTTTTTAGATAGTACATAAAATCTTTTTTCTCCTTCTGAAAATGATTCTTGAGAGCTGATGTAATCAGTAATACGATCTCTTATATCTTCATTTATAGCCATATCTTCAAGAATTTTATCTTCTTGCTTTAACTTTTTTTTCAAGTCAGAGGCATTTAAAATCAATGTCTCTTCAATTTTATATAGAGCAGACATCATACCACCCTTAGGTTCTCTGAATGTTACAAACATAGCCTTCTTGTGATTATAATTAGGCGTGTTTGGACATTCATATATCATATTTTTGTTCACTTGACTTATTGTTTGGTCACTGGCTGGAATAGACAAAACCTCAGCATCATATATTACCATATCTTTATTTGTATTAATTAGAAATTCAGAATAATCTTTTAAAGTCTTACACTCTTTTTTTGCGCAATATTCATCAATGAAGTTAATGATGTCATTCCAATCTAAGCAAATGACTCCTTTTATATCGTATTTATATTTTGTGATAACAACTCCAATTCTATAAGCAGCGTTACTTATAGAGATAATTTCCCCTTGTTTGGTATAACCATTAATCTGCTCCTCTAGGCTTTTTACAGATACACTCCCTACGTTAATACTTTTAGCCTCAACAACTACTGCTAATATAAGATTATTAGCATCAAAGTATTTTAAGATTATATCAGCGCGCCTACCATTTCTTGTAAACTCTTCTGCCGTAACCTCTATTTGTGTTATATTGGTTAATACACATCCTTCGGGTAGTTTAATAAATTTTTGCGTGAATTTAATTGCAAATCTGGATGTAAAGAAAAAGCATATGCCAATCCCTTTGTCTGTTTTGTTTCTTTATTTCCACTGATCAAGTCAAAAACAGTAGACCTTAGCTTTGATTTACGATCGTCTGAGTAAAGCCTAAAATTAGTTTTTGCCATAAAACCTATATATTTTAAGTAAAGTTAATATTTTTTACTAGTAGCGCAATAATACCATCAACCATTAGGTCGCTACATCCCGAAGCATGGAAGTGCCAAATACAAAATGATTACCACTTTTCATAATGCACCTTTTCGGGTTTCCATTTATCTTTAACTCGCTTTTCGGCATCAGGATAACCCATTGAGATTATACATAAGGGCGTAATATTTTCTGGAATATTTAATAGTTTTCTAACATTTTTGATTGGTTCTTGATGCGGATGGGTCGTTGTCCAAACTGCACCTACTCCAAAATATTCGGCGGCTAGCAAAATATTTTGTGTTACCGCTGCGGCATCCACATCCCAATAGATTGAGCCTTCGCGATCGTCCTTGTCTTTCGATGGTCGTCCACAGACGATGATTGCTGCTGTAGCATCGTTTAATTTGCCTCGTGCATAAGGCTGTGCTTCCGAAAGTTCATACAACATTTGTTTGTCACGCACAACAATAAGTTCCCATGGCTGTATATTCTTGCCGCTCGGGGCAGCCATACCTGCTTTTAAAATTTTCTCCATTACATCAATGGGAATAATTTCATCAGTATAACTACGCACAGACGAACGATTCATTATTATCGAGTACGCGTCTTTATTTAAGAGATTTAGATTTTCACCTGCTGAAACTTCTACACTAAGTTTCTCATTATCTATAGTTAACATTCTTGACAATATCAATATTGCTACAGCAAGTAAAATTGCTATTATTTGCCACTTGTTTTTCATAGATTATTTTAATTAATATTTCTTTTTCTATCTTCAATAATAACACTCATATTTTCTTTTGCCCAAGCAGTG
>CAYJBL010000269.1:0-2691 GCA_964368115.1 uncultured Bacteroidales bacterium | reverse complement strand
TATCAAATAAGTATTCTTAATTCTTACAAATTTTATTATTTTTACGATGCTAAAATTAAAACACTAGATGGGGAAATTTATTAAAAAAATAGTTAAATTCTTTTGCAGTAAATTATTTATTTATAATTCATTAGCACTAATTGCATTTTTAACATTATCATTTTTTGCATTTCAAATATATTTGAAATTTTATACAAATCATGGAGAAGCTGTAACTACTCCAAATTTACGTGGGGTATCATTAGAAGAAGCAATAGCCACGCTTGAAGAAAGTGGATTAGAGTATCAAATATTTGACACTGTTTTTGATAGTAGATACCAAAAAGGAGCGATTGCTGGTCAAAATCCAGAATCTGAAGCTCTTGTCAAAGAAGGTAGAAAAATATATTTAACATTAAATAGCGATGTTGATGAAATAATTCCTATGCCAAATTTTAACGGAATGTCAATGAGAATGGTAAATTCTCAAATTAATTCATACGGTTTAGAAGTAGGTAAATTGAAGTATATTCAGGACATAGGGAAGAATATTGTTTTAGAACAACAGCATAATGGTGAGACTGTTGCTGCAGGGACAAAAATAACAAAAGGTTCGAAAATAGATTTTGTGCTAGGAATAGGGCAAGACAAAGGAAAAACAACTGTTCCGTCAGTAATTGGATTTACAATGAGAGAGGCTAGTCGTAAATTGAGCGATAAATTTTTAAATATTGGAACAGTAAATTATGATTCTACAGTTTTATCTTATCAAGATACTTTAGATGCAAAAGTTCATAAACAATCACCAAGAGCAAGCACAATAAATGAAGTAAAATTGGGTTATAGTGTTGATGTTTGGTTAACAACAGATGAAAGTTTACTTAACGATTAATATATTAATCTAAAATTTTGTATTCATAATGAAGAAAATACTAATTGTAGTTTTATTCTCTTTGCTTTGTACATTTATTTACGGTCAAGAATATGTAATAGATGTGGGTAATCCTAGTTTAAAAAAGCACTATAGCAATCATAAGCAAAGTATTAAATTAAGAAATTCAAAGGTAGTAGATACTCTTGAATTGCCATTTTTTGATGATTTTTCAAACTCAGAGATTTATCCAAATGCAAATAATTGGATAGATATTTTTGCTTATATTAATAACGAATATGCAATAAATCCAGTATCGTATGGTGTTGCAACTCTTGACGCTGTAAACGAAAAAGGAGAGGTGTATGAATATTTACCGTCTTTAAGTTCTGGAATTGCTGATTATTTTACATCAGCGCCTATAAATCTTGAACTACAAGCTTCTGATTCTGTTTATTTTAGCTTTTATTATCAAGCAGGTGGAAATGGCAATCTTCCTGAATTGCGCGACTCATTAGTTTTACAGTTTGCATCGCCAGATACTGCATGGCATTCTGTGTGGAGAGCCCCTGGAGGCGAAAGTCTAGACACTTTTAAATTAGCCATGATTCCTATTACGCATGAATATTATTTGCAGAAAGGCTTCCAATTTAGATTTATGAACTATGCGAGTATTAGTACTAATTACGAGCCAAGTTGGATTAGCAATTCAGACCATTGGCATCTTGATTACATTGAATTAGATAAAAATAGATCCTGGAGCGATACTTTAGCAAATGATGTTGCATTTATTAAGAATTTCTCTAATTTTATTAATAAATACGAAACTTTACCATGGAGACATTATAAGAATAATATGGCAGAACTCATGAACGACTCTATCGAATTTGTTTATAATAATACTTGGGATGAAAGCTATAATGTTAATAGACAGGTCGAAATTTATGAAAAAGGAAATGATGTACCTGTTTTTTATATGTTAGACGACTCTGAAAATATTACACCATTTTCAACAATTAACTATAAGCGTAAAATAGATTATCAATTTAATTCGAGTAACCAAGATTCTGCTGAATTTGTTTTTAAAGGTTTTATTACTACAGATTTTGCTCCAGAAAGACATAAATATCGCTGGAATGATACAATTTATTATCATCAGAATTTTTATAATTATTATGCTTATGACGATGGAAGCGCAGAAAAAGGATATGGTATTGCAGGGCAAGGTACAACTTATGCTAGTTTAGCATATAAGTTTGAACCAATGCAAACAGATTCAATAATAGGTGTTTATATCTATTTTAATAAAGTGTTAAATGAAGGTAATAGGAAATATTTTTTCCTATCATTATGGAACGATAATAATGGAATACCTGGAGATACAATTTTCACAAAAGTTGGTGTTATTCCAGAGTACAGCGAGCATATTAATGATTTTATATATTATCCATTAGATACTGCTTTATACATGGAATCGACTTTCTATATTGGATGGACAAAGACAACAGATGATATGTTGAATTGTGGTTTAGATGTGAATAGAAACGCCCAAGAGAATATTTTTTATAATGTAACAGGAGAGTGGCAAAATTCAAATATTGAAGGAGCTCTAATGATTAGGCCTGTATTTGGAAAGCAATCGGATATGGTATCTGTAGAAACAGAAAAAATAGTATCTGAATTCGATTTATATCCAAATCCTGCTTCCGATTTTATCAAAATTTCGACACGCGATCATTTCTCATCCATAGGTATTTACGACATGATGGGACGTTTGGTTAAAAAAGTAGAGAACCAAAATGAGGTGTATATCGGAGATTTAAATGGAGGAACTTATTTTG
>CAYJBL010000268.1:0-2716 GCA_964368115.1 uncultured Bacteroidales bacterium | reverse complement strand
ATATTTTCAAAACAAGAGCCTGACTTTCTCTCTGTAGGTATTGGTATCCCAAAATTTGATAATGAAGGAAGATTATTACGTGCCGATTTTGGCGACCTTACAATATTAAACTCTTATTTTCCATCTGGAACAACTGGAGATATCCGACAAAATGTAAAAATGGAATACTTATCTGAAATTCAAAATTTCGTTAACAACTTAAAATCAACTCGTCCAAATATAATATTATCAGGAGATTATAATATCTGTCATAAAGAAATAGATATTAGTAAACCTGAAAACAAAAAAGGGGTTTCTGGATTTTTACCTGAGGAGCGCGAATGGATAACAAAATTTCTTGAAAGCGGTTTTGTTGATACTTTCAGAGTGTTTGACCAATCGCCAGAAAAATATTCTTGGTGGAGCTACCGCGCTGGTGCAAAGGCAAAAAATTTAGGTTGGCGAATAGACTACCACATGGCTAGCGATACTTTACTTAATCGACTAAAAGATGTAAAAATATTAAGTAATATAGTTATGTCGGACCACTGCCCTATAGTTTTGGAAATAGACTAAACAAACTTTTTTTTCTTCTACTTATATTCATCATAAATAAAACTCTCCCCTGGTGGAACTTTATTTATTTTTATACAGCGCGAAAAGCTTTTTTCTATCACATTTATTAACGAATCTAATTCCATATTTGCATTCGAGAAAACCAAATCAAATTCTTGACTTTCAATTTTTTCTATTGACACAAACATAAAAATTGTATCTCGTGTAGTATTATTAAATGATGCGTATTTACCTATTTCATCATAAGAACTATACCATATCAACGGATAAAAAGATTGTGGAATATTTATCATTTCTGTTACATATTCATCAATAGTTCCTCGACCTGTTTGATTCGAATATGTAAACTCTAATTTACCTTCTCCATTTACCAACTCTCCGTTTTTACCTTCACCCCAAATAGAAATACTATACGCATCCCTTGTTCCTATATATTTTCCACAAGAAATAAACATTACTAAGCTCAATAAAACTAATATATATTTTATTTTCATATTTTATTTATTTCACAAAACTCTATTCTGCAATTTACCTTCTAAAAAGCTCTCTATATTTCTTTTAACAATTTGGATTCTATTCTGCATTGATTCTTTACTGGCATAAGCAATATGAGGAAGCAAAAGAGTATTAGGCGCATCAAATAATGGGTGGTTTGAAATTAGAGGTGGCTCGGTTTCGTATACATCTGTCGCATAAGCTGCAAGTTTCCCCGATTTTAAAGCTTCTAAAACATCACAAGTATTTACAATTTGTCCGCGTGCAGTGTTTATTATTACTGCATTTTGATTAATTAAATTAAGTGTTTCTTTATTTATAAAGTCTTTTGTTTCAGAATTTGCAGGAATATGCAAACTAATAATATCAGAATTAGAAAGAAGATTTTCGAGAGAAACAAAATTTATTCCATCTATTTTTTTTGCTGTTCGGCTCCACGCTAAAACATTGCATCCAAACGCTTGAAACAATTTTGCTGTTTTTGTTCCAATAGCTCCCATTCCTACAATTCCTACAGTTTTTCCACTTAATTCAATTCCATTAAACCCTGCCCTATCTTTACATTCTCTAGTTGTTAATTCAAGAGGTACAATTTTTCTGAGCAATGCAATACACATTCCTATACATAATTCTGCTACTGCTGTTGTTGAATATCCAGATGCATTACAAACACTTATATTATTTTTTTTACACGCCTCTAAATCAATATGGTCGTAACCAGTAAATGCAACATTTATTAATTTAAGATTTTCACACGCTTCAATAATATTTTTAGTTATCGGAATATTACTTACTGTTAATATATCAGCATCTTTTGCTCTTTCTATTATATCGTATTCTGATTCTTTTCGGTCGGAATAAAACGTAAATTCGTGTCCTAATGATTCAAAATCTTGTTTTATTTGCTCTAAAATTTCGGTTTTAACTCCTAAAGGTTCTGCAAAAACTATTTTCATAAATTATATTTTTCAACAAAAAACAACTTTCGGAAGCAAATCTAAAAAAAATTTTGACGAAAAATTATCTTTGTAAAAAAATTAAAGTTGGATAATTTATACGACATAGAACATTTTCCTGAATACGATAATCTTGAATTTATTGCAAAACAAGTTGTAGAAGGTTTTATAACTGGTTTACACAAAAGCCCTTTCCATGGTTTTTCGGTCGAATTTGCAGAACATAGATTGTACAATAAAGGCGAAAGTACAAAACACGTAGATTGGAAACTTTATGCCCGAACAGATAAATTATTCATCAAAAAATACGAAGAAGAAACAAATTTACGATGCCAAATTGTTTTAGATATATCTTCTTCTATGCTTTTTCCTTACGAAAAGAAAAGTTTTAATAAATTATCATTGTCTGTTTATTGCGCTGCTGCATTAATGTATTTATTGCGACGCCAACGAGATGCTGTTGGACTTACATCATTTGATACAGAACTTAAATTTCATGCAAACGCAAAAGCATCTCAAACTCACGTACAATTACTTTACAATGAAATACGTAAATATTTAGATATTAACAATATTGGCTTGCAAAATAAAACTAATATTGCAGATTTACTACATAATATTTCCGAAATAATTCATAAACGATCATTAGTTGTTATTTTTTCGGATATGTTTATGCGCGAAGAAGCAGATATGGAACAAATATTTTCTGC
>CAYJBL010000267.1:0-2720 GCA_964368115.1 uncultured Bacteroidales bacterium | reverse complement strand
ATTAATTTTATACTATTATTGTTGTATATGCAAGTGTTTTTTTGAAAAAATATCGTTATTTTTTTATAAAAAAAATAACGATACTAATACTTATATTATTCTCCTTTTTACTATAAATACGTTAAACAAAATAAATATAATAACGCTATCTAAAGCAATCCCAACACCAAACATAATTGCAATACTGTTTAAACTTGGTACGAAATATCCATTTATATATAATATAAAAATGGCTCCATAATATATAATATTAACACATATTGACTGAATTAGCATCAAATCTGTTCTACCTAAACTTTTATGGGTTAGGTAGAACAGATTTTGTTTAAGTAGTTTTTCAAAAGTGCCGCATTATTTTCAGCAGTATCAATACTATTTGAGTTGGTCATTGGACTTAACTTGATTTCTGAATTTATTTTAATACGGTTTCGATTCTATAATTTCTTCCGCTCATAACACGCAACATGTTCTTTTTTATTTTGACTTTATAATTATGTCTGATTTTCAATTATTTTTTTAAACTATATGCTTTGGAACAGTTCCTATGTTTTTTCTATTAGTCCCATCATGTTTTGCATATATATTATTCGCAATTAACTTAACACTCTCTATTAACCACATATATGCAGCAGTATCCTTAGAATAGTCTGCTTCTCCAAGCATATTTATCCTTTTATCTTCCATCAAGTTATTTACTTGCGAGAATAAATTGTAATTACCTCGAGGGTATACAGCAAGCGTTTTTCCACCATATTGTTGTAATATAGAAAAAACAGGAACATCACTCGGTCCATCTGCAATGTATATCATATTTTCAAATGGGACTCTTCTATTATCATATTCCATCTTACTATTTACATCAATGTAATCATATTTGTTTGAACCTTTATTTATTTCAAATACGGCTCGTGTTTTTGACGTATTATCAATAATATACCCTACTTGCTTTATTTCTGATACTACTTCTTTCACATCTTCTCTTACCTCCAAATTAGTACGTATTGGCGTTTCAATAAATTCGCACCCCCAAATACCATCGACATAGTCATTAATTAATGAACCTCTTATCATTTCAGACAATCCGGTACTTACTATGTAATGCTCAACATGTATTCCAAATTCTTTATATTTAGATTCATTTTGCACAACATTTTTTATATCTTGGAAAATACTCGGTATCCCTTTATAAAACTCTAATTCGCTTCCAAGTTCACGTAATATTTGATTATTTAACCCTTTAAATATTCCTTGATTTATACATGTAATTATGTGATTTAGATATATCGTATCAGGATTCACTTTAATACCTTTTTCCCTATATTTTTGAGGTAATTCATTCACTTCTTTCCAGAATCCTTGTTCATCAATCTTATATTTTTTAAAGATAGGCTCTTGCATATATCCAGGAATTAAAGTTTTATCAAAATCCCATATTACTGCAATTGTGTTTTGCTCCATATCGACACTCCTTTGAACTTACTTTCGCAAATAAATATTATTTCATCTTACATTATTCCATTGTTAATAATATGTATCATTTTATATTCTACCTCAAATTCAATAACAAAATTACGACGATTCAGATTATGTATTATTCCTTGGTATTTTCACGAAGCGTATCTTTACTCGGAGAATTGTCAATAATATCAGCTTCTAAATATTGTATATTATTTAATCCGTCCGCTACTTCATCCGATCACAGTTCCTCTGCAAATACGCTAAAAGCTACGAATTCAGAGGTCTTTTGCAAACTATCGTTTATTTTTTTTAAACAAATCCTCCTATATTTATCTTTTATATTTAATTAAGTAGTTAAAAATACAACATTTAAAATCTTTAATTTTTTTAATATATCAATCAAAATATCGGTTGATACTATAACCATCTTATGTGGTCTTAAGGAATCGCTAAGATTCCCATTTTTATTTAATTCGACATCACTCAAATTCATCGCTTTAAGAATGTTATAAAATCTGTCATTACAGTATACATTATACTGATTCTTTTTTGGATTTATTGAAAATTCATTATACTCCTTGCCAACTCCACAATATTTTCTTGCATCTGTTACAGATTTTATTCCCAACGACTCTACTAAATCATATACTTGTGATATATCCAATGGGCTATTCTTTAAAAAAGCAATTTGACTAGACACAGAAGTATTTTCTGCTAGCTTCCTTACCGCTTCTAAGACAGCTTCAATAATCAAATTTTGCTCATCTGCCTCCAAATACGGATGCATTGGCAAACTGAATGTGTGATTACAATAATATGTTGCATTTGGAAATTCGCAATCATTATATGGATAGCCTTCGTATACTTTTAATTCGTGCTGAGGTTTAGGATAATATATCATGTTAGGTATATTTTTTTCATTCAAATGCTTTATAATACTATCTCTTTGTTCTGTGCTTTTTGCAAGTAGCGAGTATTGTGCATATGCCGAGATATTTCCATCCCTAACATGCGGAGTCACAAAATAATCTCCGAACGCGTCATTATATACTTTAGCTACGTCCTGTCTCCTCTGAAGTTCATACCCTTCCAGTGCTTTTAGTTTTACCTTCAGTATAGCTGCCTGAATTGTGTCTAATCTTGAGTTAACCCCTACCCTTACATTATCGTACTTTGTTGCACCTTTTCCATGGACACGGATAGATTTTAGAATATCGGCTAATTCATCGTCATTAGTAAATATAGCACCTCCATCACCATAA
>CAYJBL010000266.1:0-2723 GCA_964368115.1 uncultured Bacteroidales bacterium | reverse complement strand
ATCAAAGAAATATAACATATTAATAAGTATCGGAAATATTGATCAATTGAGAGTAGAAGCTAAAAAAACAATGGTTTTTGAGTGGATTCGACAATTAGGATTTATTCCAGATGTTTATGTTCAGGCAGTAAGTGGAGGAACAGGTCCGATTGCTGTGGATAAAGGAATTAGAGAAATAGAATCAATATTTCCAGAAGCAAAAAATCCGAGATTTCTTCTTGTGCAGCCAGATAAATGCGACCCAATGACTCAAGCTTGGGAAAAAGCTGAAACTGCAGGATTTTACGAAGGATTTGAAAATGATTATCCAACAATTGATAATCCACAAACTGCTGTTCCAACATTAGCTACTGGAAAGCCAGGGACTTATCCATTATTAGCTAAACTTGTAAAAAGTGCAAATGGAAAATTCATGCGAATGAATGAAGATAAAATAGTTGATATTGGTAAACTAATAGCTTATGAAAGAAAACTTGTCTTAGGACCAGCATCAGCAGTGTGTATGGGTGGTTTCTTTGAGGCTCTAAAAAATGGAGACATAAAAAATAACGAAACAGTATTGATCAACACAGGTGAAGGTGTGAGACGTGCGCCCGAATTTGCAGAACAAATGATATATACAACTAAAAATGTAAATTCAATAGATGACTGTGAACCTCATGAAATAGCAAAATATCGTGAAGAATTGTGGAAAGCAGTTGTAGAAGATTAGTAATAATAGATTTATTGTATGCTTCAATTGAATGGAAAAATAGCGTGGATAACAGGTGCTTCGTCAGGAATTGGCGAAGCATGTGCTTATCTGTTAGCAAAGCAAGGTTGTAGACTTATTGTAACAGCTTTAGAACAACAAAAATTATTAGAAGTAAAACAAAAATGTATCGATTTAGGTGCAGAATGTGAAGTATTAGTATACGACCTTTCGGATATTGAAGGAATCAATAATTTAGTAGAAAAAGCTATAAATCTATATGGTGCAATTGATATACTTTTTAATAATGCTGGAATAAGCCAAAGAGCAAAAGCAGGAGATACCTTATTTGAAGTAGACAAGAAGATTATGGATGTAAACTTTTTTGCTCCAGTAAAAATGACCAAGCTTCTACTTAGCAAAATGATAGAAAATGGAGGAGCTACGATTGTTACAACAACAAGTATATCAGGTCGTTTTGGCTTTCCACTAAGGTCGGCATATTGCTCGTCAAAGCATGCATTGTATGGTTTTTTTGAAACTATACATGCCGAATATTACGATCAAAATATTAGAGTTGTGCTCGTCTGCCCAGGAAGAGTAAAAACAAATATTTCACTTTATGCGCTAGAGCATGATGGGAAACAACATGCAAAATTGGATGCTGGTCAGGCAGGTGGAATAAGTGTTGATGTAGCAGCAAAAAAAATTGTTAAAGCAATAATAAAACAAAAACCTGAAGTATTAATTGGAGGGAAAGAATTATTGATGGTATACATAAAGCGATATTTCCCAAAATTGTCACGTAAATTAGTTAGAAAAATAAAACCCGAATAAAATGGATAATTATATAATTAGTGGTATTCAGCAAGTAGGTATTGGTGTTGAACATCTAGAAACTGCATGGCGTTATTATATAGATGTGTTCAATATGGATGTTAAAATATTGGAAGATGATACTGTTGCAGAGCTTATGCTACCTTATACTGGAAATCAACCGCAAAAACGACATGCAGCTATTGCAATAAATATGCAAGGTGGTGGTGGATTTGAAATTTGGCAATATTCGGAACGCAAACCCAAAACCATTGATTTTGACATAAATTTAGGTGATTTAGGTATTTTTGCAGCAAAAATTAAATCTAGAGATGTTGCTCAAACTTACGAACAATTTAAGAATAATATTAATGTAAAAATACTTGGAGAACTTTCAAAGGGCATTGATGGCAATGATACTTTTTTTATGAAAGATCCTTTTGGAAATGTTTTTCAAATAGTTTATGATGGCTATATTTTAAGAGATGAAAAACGAACAACAGGCGGACCGATAGGAGCTATTTTAGGAGTCACCAATATTGATAGGGCAATGTCTGTGTATCGTGATATTTTAGGATATGATAAAATAGTTGCAGATAAAGAAGGTGTATTTGAAGATATATCGTCGCTAAATTCTGGAACACAAAAATTTAGAAGAGTGTTGCTGACGCATTCAGAACCACGTAAAGGAAGTTTTAGTAAGCTTTTTGGGCAATCATATATTGAACTTGTTCAGGCTTTAGAACGTGAACCACAAAAAATATATAAAGATAGATTTTGGGGAGATCCAGGTTTTATTCATTTATGTTTTGATATAAAAAATATGGATTCGTTAAAAGCTAAATGTGAAAGCCTTGGCTATAAATTTACAGTTGATAGTTCTGTGAAACACAACGATGTAAACTCATTTGATATGGGAGAAGCTGCAGGTCATTTTACTTATATTGAAGACCCAGATGGAAATTTGTTGGAATTTGTCGAGACTCATAAAATACCATTGGTGAAAAAAATAGGTTTAAATTTGGATTTACGTAAAAGGGATCCAGAAAAATCATTGCCAAATTGGATACTTAATGCGTTGCGCTTTGGAAGAGTAAAATCAAAAAATATTTAATTATATTTTCTAT
This sequence comes from uncultured Bacteroidales bacterium, assembly GCA_964368115.1. Classification (GTDB taxonomy): domain Bacteria; phylum Bacteroidota; class Bacteroidia; order Bacteroidales; family ML635J-15; genus Bact-19. The sequence continues at coordinate 89 of CAYJBL010000266.1, read as the reverse complement.
ATTAAATAGCAAAATACTTGAAAGTCTATAAAGATATACAAAAAGTATTTGGAGTATCAGATGCTACAATCTATAATTGGAGAAAAACA
>CAYJBL010000265.1:1976-2777 GCA_964368115.1 uncultured Bacteroidales bacterium | reverse complement strand
TATTGTTGTATCTCTGATTTATGCGATTTTAGTTACATTAACTGGGAGTTTTTTTCAAACTGGAAAGTAAAATAAAGTTCTAAATATTTCTTAAAATACACAGAAAGGCGAGAGAGAAGCGAAAGTTTCTCTTTTGTTTTTAGTAGCTACTTACAAGAACCGTTGGAGTTTTTTATTAAGTAAAAAATAATTTGTAAATTAAATATTTATGATTAAATTGAAGCCGTAAAAATTTAATCAATTTTTCAAAATGAATGCGCTTGCAATACATCCAAACATTTGTCTAAAATTCAAATGGACGGCAAAATGAAAAAAATCCTAATAATATCAATTTTATATATGCTTTATGCAAGTTACGTATCAGCGCAAGAAACAAAAACAATCAAATTTGTAAACAATACTCGCGTAACTTTAGAGGGTGTTTCGGTATATTTGGATAGGCAGTTTCTTGGTATTTCTGATAAAAAAGGTAATTGTGAAATTGCAGATAGTGTTTTAGAAATTTATTGTACTTATGATAATTATTTTGATACATTGATAAATCTTACAAACAACAAAAAAGGTATAGTGCAGCTAAATGTAGATTTTGTAGCAATCAAAGATGCTAATGTGAAAGATAAATCTAAAGCAATGGGTAAATTGCGTAAGATGTTGAAAGAGAGTCGTCAAACAGCTAAAGTTGAAATTGATTCTGCAATATATTTTGAGTATAAAGAAATTTGTTATCTACCGCAATACGACCAGTTTGAAATTTTTACTGGAATTATAAAAACAAAAGGATATAACATGAAATCAGTAGTT
>CAYJBL010000265.1:0-1966 GCA_964368115.1 uncultured Bacteroidales bacterium | reverse complement strand
CTAATTATTACAATTCCGTTGACACAAGTATATATTATACTTGTTTTTTATACGAGACCTTCGGTGCAATTCCATTAAATAAGCAGTTTTCAAACTCAAAATGGCTTAAAGAATTTCATACGGTTGCAATAGAGCAAAAAAATGACACTATGCTTTGTCATATATCATTAAGAGAAGATTTTCTTGAAAAACTGCAAGGAGAATATTTAGAAAAAGAAAATAAGTATATTATTTTCATAAATGGCAAAATTAAAGAAGCAAAAATTTCTTATATAAGTAGTATAGATTCAGTTGGCAAAAGTTTTTATTACCAAAATTCGGTTTATCAATCTGAGCCTGTAACTTTACCTAAGCATGTAGTTTTTCTGACTAATCACGTACGCAAGCATTATGATACAGTTGCACATAAATATATTCAAGTTTATAGTTATGCAGAATTAAAACTTATCGAAAACCCAAATATTCATACACCTTTAGGCGAGCATATAAAAAGATTGGTGCCATTAAGATATGCAATTGAAAGAATAAAAATATCGCAACCAGATACATATATTCCAAACAATAAAGAAGACATTGAAGACATAAAATCGAAAATGAATATAGAAAATTATATGTTGGAAGATAAATTTAACTAATTATGAAAACAAAAGTACTAATATTAAGCATCTTAGCAAGCGTTTTGTTATTTGCTTGCAGCTCTAAACCAAAAGAACCAACCGTAAAAGTGGAAAAAACATTAAGTTTCGAAACAAGAGAGGTAGATATTCATTATCGAAATATTGGAACATATTTCGATAAACAACGAAATGAAGACATTATATATTTTTACGTAAAAGACCAAAATACTTTAAAAAGATTTCGCTTATTATCTGGTGAATTACTTGATACGGTATATTTAGACATGAATAAAAACCCGATGACAAGTGAAGATCGAATTCATTATTTCTCTGTTTTCGCACATGATACAATTTTAACTATTAGTAGTAATTTGAGCTCTTATCAAAAACAAAAATTTATATCATTTGATAGCAAGGGAGAGATATTTCACGTAAAACATGTAAATGATTTACTACCTGATTCATTAAAAAATATCGTCCCATTTTATTTTTTGCGTAATCCAAATTCATTTAGCAAAAATAATTTTTTCTTAAATTTTGGATTATCTGGTGATTATATCGAAAAATATGGTACAGATTGTATTACAGAAAATAATTGTATTCCATCCACATACAATCAAATAAGCCTAAATCTGTTGCCAGCATGTGTTAATGTAAAAAACCTATACTCAGATACAACAAAACTATACATGGTGCTAAATGATTATTTTCATAAGCATTATCAAAACACTAATCTGTATATAGAAGTTAACTTTTTTTTCACTCATAATAATAATCTATATATTTACACACGACAACACAACAAGATTTCGATCTACGATTCAGATACTTATGAGCATATTAAAGATATTGCAATTACATCAAAACACACCAGTATTGGCAATAAACGAACATTAGATGAAGAGATAAATGACGCCCCATACGAAATGAGAGGATCAATAGCAGATTTTTATTACAATGAAAACCGTGCTCAATATTTTGTGATTATAGAACATGCGATAGAAGGCAGAAACTATGCAGATGGTCATAAAGTTGACTACGGACCTTTCTCGGTAATCATTTATGATAAAAATTTTGAAAATCCGATAGAATATTTTATTCCAGAAGGAAAATATTATCGACTAGGGACTTACATGACCTCAGAAGGTTTAATTTGGCAACGTAAATACGAAAATTTAACAAAAGATAATTATGGAACACAAACATTTGATTTACTTAGTTTTGAGTAGTTTGGTACTGACTTTAACATCGTGCAGTACACAAGAAGAAAAAGAATATCAGAAAATTAAAAATTATTTTGAAGAAAAACACAATTACAAACTGCAATCAGATATAAATAAGGTGATTGT
>CAYJBL010000264.1:0-2817 GCA_964368115.1 uncultured Bacteroidales bacterium | reverse complement strand
CATGTTTATTTCTTTTGGTATATTGATTTTCCACTCTACTGCTTTATTTTGATTTTGCTCAAGAACAATATCTTGTTTATATATGTTTGAAATGAGCAGGTCATTTGTTATTATATCTTGGTTTATTGGATTGAAGAATTCAATAGTGGTTTCGCCTGAAATTTTTTCTTTCGATGCATTTTGTATTTTGACAGATAATGAAATGGTATCGCTTTCTCTGAAAAAACGCGGTAAATTAGGTGTTAACATTAGTTCTTTTGCAACTTGGACGTTTTCCGATATTTGACCTGTCTTTAAGTCTTTTGTGTGAGCGAATCCAATAAAATTCCAACGCGTGATGCTTTCTGGCATTGTAAAACTTATCTGTAGTTCGCCATTTTCGTTTGTAAGTAGGTTAGGGTAGAAGAATGCAGTTTCGTTAAAATTCTTACGCACTTGAATATTGCCTCCAGTTTTGGTATTATTATCTGCAGAAAAAGATAAATCTGCATCAAAAGATAAATCTTCTACTACTTCCTCGGTTGCATTTGTATCGCCTGCGCTAGCACTTCGTTTTTGAAGAACCTCTTTACTTTGATAAGAGGTATAAGCTCCATGATATGGGTTTAGTCCAAACATGTTTAGAGTAGGATAATATTTATATGCATTTAAATATTTAGGATAGAAATTAAGGTAGTTGGCATTTGATTTTGTAAAGTTAAAATTGTCATTCCAATCAGAACTATAGTAGTAGCTTGGATATATGTTCCATTCGTATAAGTTGCTCGCAAATTCATCAAGAGAAGCATCATACATAGCTGCTAACATTTCGGTAGAAGCAGGTTTATTGTCATTATCTATGATTTTGACTTGCCAAATCTCTTTAGACCCAGGTAGGGTTTTATCTCTAAATGTTGTGAACTGAATATCAAGTTCTTTATTCTTCCAGTCAACATTAACAGTTTCAGAATACTTATAAAGTCTACCATCTTTAATATACATAACGTGGATATTAATATTTCCTCTATGTTCTTCTGTTATTTCTATTGGGATAGAGATCTTTTCGTTACTTAATTTCGTTGTCTGTTGTTCAACTAGTTCCGATTTTGCATAAATTTCATACATTACGTGTACATTTTTGTATGATGATCCAATAATAAGATTTACAGTTTCTCCAGGTTGAACATTTTTGTTATCTATCTCAAAAAATGAAGTTGATGTATATGGCATTTTATTACTGTTTTTGTCGTACAGAATAAATTCGTTAATGCTTTCTATTTTATTGCCCCATTTATCTACGGATGTCATAATAATTCTGTATACACCGTCTGTCCAATTTTTTATGTCTTGTAATTGTATTTTTGTTGAGTTTGTAGTGTTGAGATTGCTATTGAAAATTAATTTTTCAGTGTTCCAGTTTTTATAATTAGTTTCATTATTGTATTCATAATTTGGAAGTTTTTCTGTCCATTCTTCTTTGTTGTAGATGAATAAGTCTGATGTTCTCCATAATTTAGATTTTAATAATAGCTGTGGGTCTTTCAATTTATAAATTTCTACATTGACATCGGCAGGTATAAATTCTCCAGCAATATTTTCTGTAATAATGTAAAGGCTATCAATTTCGGTTTTAACAATGCTGCCATGAAGATTTTTATTTGATAAGAATAAGGCAGTGTTTGAAATGCTAATTGTAGTACTTTGGGTTTGGGTTTCACCAGAAATATCTGTAATATATGCTGTAATCGTATAGTTGCATACAAGATTGTTACTATATTTGTAATGATTTGTATCTTCTGCTTTGAATGTAATTTCAAAATTCCCATTATTATTACAGTTTACTACTCCATTAGAAATATTTTCTTTAGATAAATTTGTTGTAAATCTGTAATTGCGCCACATAGGCATAGACATCAAACTTACTTCGTATCGCACTTTTGCATCGGAAAGCGCAGTGCCAGCAAAACTTGTGGCTTTTCCTTTTAAAGTAATGCTATCTCCAATTCTATATTCTTCGCTAATTGGAGAAAAAGTAATTTCAAATGATGGACGTTTGTATTCTTCTACTCTAAAAGATTTAGAGCCATTTGTTGTTGATATTTTGAAGACACCTGTTAGTACATCGTTTGGAATAATAAAACTACCATTGAAACTTCCAAAATCGTTAGTTGTATAATCAAGTTTTGAAATTTCTTGTCTGTTTACGTCAAGAAGCTTAATAGAGCCAGATTGTTTTGTAAGTAACTTGATGTTTCCTGATTTCGCTCAATGTTTATTCCTTTGAAATAAACTATTTGTCCTGGTCGATAAATAGCTCTATCTAAAAATAATTTTGTTTCTTGTGTGGTTTGGGTGTCTTTAGTTGTGTAGTTTCTTACATAAATATTTTCACTGATTGTGTCGCCATCTACAGAAATATCCACTTTAAGATTGTGTGAAAAATTATTTTTGTTTATTCCCTGAAAATAAATTTCTCCGTTTTTATTAGAAAATTTTGAGTCAATTTTTATGTATTCAGAAATTCGTTTTTTATGATTGTATTCTTGTTTGTATATATCTAGTTTTGCGTCTTTTATGGGGTCGCCAGTTTTTCGGTTGAATATATAGCACCACGTATTATTGTTTTCACTTTTGCTGGTAAAACTAATATCGGAGATATAAAATTCAGAATGTGAAATATAGTTGTTCTCTAAGTTTAAACTTGGTTTTGCATGTAATAAAATAACATAATAACCTTTTTCTAAGGGCTCAATAATGTATTCAGAACTGTGGTTGTTGTAGTCGACAGAATCACATAATTTAATTATTTTGTCTTTTGCTATTATCGTAGAGTTTTGT
>CAYJBL010000263.1:0-2828 GCA_964368115.1 uncultured Bacteroidales bacterium | reverse complement strand
CGTGTGTTTCATGCTCTTTATCGCCTGTGCTAAAAGATAACAATGTAAAAGAAATAATGATTAACGCTAAAGGATAAATAACTGTTTTTTTCATAAGCATAGTTTTTTACAAATTTAAAAATAATAAATTTAACTCAAAAACATTCTTTTTATACATTTTATTAAAAATTATCATTTACTTTGCATCGATTTCGGTTCTAACGATTAAAAGGGAATCTTGTGAAAGTCAAGAACTATCCCCGTAGCTGTAATCCCGATGTGTATTCACATTGTTTTTTTTGACAAAGACCACTGCTCAATCCAAATACGAGTGGGAAGGTGTCGAAAAACGGGAAAGTCAGAAGACCTGCCGACAAACATTTTCGTAGCTTTCGGGAGAAAAGCAAGAGGGTAGGTAAATTATTCTTTTCAAATATTCACTCACAGCTACAATTATTGATTATTAAGCATTAGTTTGAGATGAAAAAAGTTTTAGTTTTTGGATTTATTTTTTTGTGTATAAATTGTTTTGCACAATTTCCACCTGCGGCAGGTGAATATGGTTCTACAGCAATCCATAAGGACAGTTCAATTATTGTTTCGTGGGCAAAAACTTGCGTTACAGAACGTGGGTATATAAATATCACAGATCCAAATTTCACTGTTACTGAAGCTGGCAGGACTTCAAACTTAGCTTTTTTTGGCAATGATGATGATGCAACTGGTTATCCTGAAACAAATATGACTTGTATTAGTTTAGGCGATGGAGGATCTGCAATTCTCAGTTTTAATACTCCAATTGTCAACGGCGATGGCCCTGATTTTGCTGTTTTCGAGAATGGCTTTCTAGAATCTGTCCCTCCTTACTTGTATTTTCTTGAACTTGCATTTGTCGAAGTTAGTTCTGACGGAATAAATTTTGTTCGATTTCCTGCCATAAGTAATATACAAACAGAATCTCAAGTTGGAATTTTTGGACAAACAGACCCGACTCAAATACACAATTTTGCAGGCAAGTACGTCGCTGACTATGGTACGCCTTTCGATTTAGAAGATATTGCAGATAGCACCAATATTGACATTAACCACATAACACACATAAAAATCATTGACGTTATTGGCATAATTAATTCTGAACACACAAATTATGACTCACAAGGCAATACAATAAACGACCCATGGCCTACCCCATTTTCTACAGGAGGATTTGATCTTAACGCTATTGGAATAATAAATTCAACTACCCAAGCTGCAAATACCACCCTAAATAATATACACATTAATGTTTATCCTAACCCTGCCAAGTCAGGTAATTTTATACAAATAGGTACAAAAAACATTGAATTTAACAACATTATTAAAATTTTTGACCAATATGGACGTATAGCGATAGAAGATAAACTCACAGAAAATATATACCTCATACCTAATAGTTTGATGCCAGGAATTTATTTCGTACAAATTATCAAAACAAATAGAATCGTACATACTGCTAAACTTGTAATTGAGTGATTAAAATATTTTTTAAATATTACATTTGGGCTCTATTTCTTCCGTTTTATGGTTACTCGCAAGATATACCTGATTCGATAATTAAGCTTAGCGAAGTTTCTATTAAAGCAAAACGCAATATTGACGAAATGGGTATTATCAAAACTAAGCTTGATACAATACTTGTAAAAGAAAATATTAATTTATCACTATCAGACCTATTATCCAAGCACACGCCCGTTTTCATTAAAAGCTCTGGACAGGGCTCAATGGCAACTGTCTCATTTCGAGGGACTGCTGCATCACACACGCAGGTAGAATGGAACGGAATTAACATTAATAATCCAATGCTTGGGCAAACTGATTTTTCGCTTATTCCTGTCTTTTTTACCGATGAAATATCTCTATTACACGGAGGCAGTTCATTACAAAATAGTAGCGGCGCACTTGGTGGAAGCATCCTTATCAACTCTATTCCGAATTGGGAAAAGGGTATAAATTCAAGTTATATACAAAGTTTTGGTAGTTTTGGATTTGTACAGTCTAATGCAAGACTAAACTACAGCAATAATTCATTTTTCATAAGTTTTAGATTTTTTTATGAGCAATGCGAAAATGATTTTTCATACTTCAACAATGCCAATGGACTGTGGAACTATGAAAATCAGACAAATGCTAACTATCAAAAATACGGAACTCTAATCAACGGCGGATTGCGAATAAATGAGAATAATATTATCGAGATAAACTCTTGGTTTCAAAGCAATGATAGAAACCTACCTCCTATCATGTCATACGAGGGCATTGGACGCATTGAAAACCAGCAGGATAATTTCATCAGATTCAGTTCCAAATGGAAAATGTACCAAAAAAAATTCAAATCAGAACTATCTTTTGGATATGCATATTCAAACATTGATTATTATTTGGCAAATGAATTGCCACTTGGCTTATTTACTAACTATGATACAAAAAGCCAAACACACAGTGTCTACAGCAAATATAGTTTAGAATATAATATACACGAAAAACTAATTATTAATGGTACTGCGAATATAAATCATCATAAAGTACTTTCGCACGATATTGTAAATGAAACTGGTTACGACAAAGATCGTAATGAAGCAGGTATATCCATAAGTGCACATGCAGAAATTACAAAAAGATTATCTTCTTTTATTTTACTCAGAAGCGACATTACAGATGAAAAACTCTCTCCTTTTATGCCATCTATTGGTGCCGAATATAAACTAATAAAAAAGCATGATCTATATATTAAGTCAAATATTACACGAAATTACCATCAACCAAAACTTAATGATTTATATTGGGTTCCTGGAGGCAATCCAGATTTGATG
>CAYJBL010000262.1:0-2838 GCA_964368115.1 uncultured Bacteroidales bacterium | reverse complement strand
CAAAGAAATTGAAGAAGCAGAAATGATAGGAGCTAATTTGCGTAAAAATCTAGTAATAAGTATGAAAGCAAGTTTAATTATGCCAACACACAGATTGCTAGACAAAGCTTATGAGGAGTATAAGCAGAAAGATAAAATTGGTTCAACACTTAAAGGTATCGGGCCAGCTTATACGGATAAAACAGCTCGTATAGGCTTGAAAATAGGAGATATGTTTAGTGCAGATTTTCTAGAAAAATACGAACGTACAAAAGCACATCATGAAAAAATATTTACTAGCTATAATTTTTCTGAATCGTGTGTAGAGTATGAAAAACAATGGTTCGAAGCGTTAGAGAAATTAAAACAATTTACTTTTATTAACTCAGAACAATATATTAATGATGCTTTAGCAAATGGAAAAACTGTTCTAGCAGAAGGAGCTCAAGGTTCTCTTTTGGATATAGATTTTGGGTCATATCCTTTTGTGACATCATCAAACACAACAACGTCTGGTGTGTGTACTGGTTTAGGTCTAGCTCCGCATAAAATAGGCGAAGTTATTGGTATTTGCAAGGCATATTGCACAAGAGTTGGTAGTGGACCATTTCCAAGTGAATTAAACGATGAAGTCGGACAACTAATGCGAGATAACGGACATGAATATGGTTCTACTACAGGTCGCCCTCGTCGTTGTGGTTGGTTGGATATGGTGTCTTTAAAGTATTCAATAATGTTAAATGGAGTTACTCAGTTAGTAATAACAAAGGCTGATGTATTAAGCGGTTTTGATACGATTAAAGTAGCTACAGCATACAAATATAATAATGAAATAATAGATTATGTACCATACGAAATAAATGAAAATATAGTACCCGTATATACTGAACTTAAAGCTTGGCAAGCAGATATTTCTAACTGTAAAACTAAACAAGATTTACCAAAAGAATTGATAGAATACCTTGATTTTATTGAAAAAGAAACGGGAGTAAAGGTGAAATATTTATCTGTAGGGCCAGATAGAACACAAACTATTGTGTTGTAGTTTTTTTAGTAGAATTGTATATATTTGCAATTCTTTTAGAGTCATTAGCTCAGTTGGTTTAGAGCACTAGCTTGACAGGCTAGGGGTCACTGGTTCGAATCCAGTATGACTGACTTTTTTCTTAGTCACATAGAACATTAAATTAAGGGAGCAATATTAAATATAGCTTCCTTTTACTTTACCGCTTCAAGTAAATAATCTTTTTTGTTTCAAAAAAATCGCTATTAAAGTTTTCGTTTAGGTTAATTATTCTATAGTTTTTCATTCCAGCTAATTCGTCGATAAAATTACCACCTTTGAGATAGATAATGGCACGTTCGTTATCGATAGATTTTTTGCTAAAAAGACCTTTAGTTATTTCAACAAAATTAGGAAATGCAGTGACAGCTCGACTTACTACAAAGTCGTATTTTGCTGGCATATTTTCGGCACGAGATTTAATTGCATTAACATTACTTAAATTAAGGTATTCTGCAATTTCCTTAACGGCATTTATTTTTTTACCGATACTATCCACAAGGTCGAATTTGCAATTTGGAAACATAATAGCTAGTGGAATACCAGGAAATCCGCCGCCAGTACCGATATCAATGATGTTTGCTCCATCAATAAATTTAAAGTGTAGTGCAATAGAAAGTGAATGCAAAATATGTCTTTCAAAAAGCTTGTCAATATCTTTTCGGCTAACTAAGTTTAGGCGTTGGTTAATGGAGGGAAATATTTTTTCTAAAGCTTTTAATTTTTCTATTTGTATATCCGTTATTTCAGGGAAAATATCTTGTAAATTAATATCCATGCTTATGCTTTATTTTTTTGCATTATTTGAGATGCTAATATTTTACGGGCGTTATGTAGTCTGGTCTTTATAGTCGTTATTGGAATATTAGTTTTTGTAGAAATTTCTTCGTAAGAGAGTTCATCACAATATCTTAGTAATATGAGTTTTGTATACATAGGCTTTAACGACATTATCATATTGTGAAGTTCATTGATATTTTGAGATTCAATTAATAAATCTTCAGGGTTTGGAGTATTGCAAGTGAAGTTATGATTGCTAGGGTCATTGAAATTTATATCTGAATCGACATAATTTATTGTATTTTTTTTTCTTCGTATAAAATCAATGTAACTATTTATTGCAATGCGAAATAACCAAGTGCTAAAAGGGTAATTTGAGGAGTATTGAGTGAGATTATTAAATGCTTTACTAAACGTCTCCATTGTCAGATCATTAGCATCGTTTTTGTTCCTAATTTTTTTCCATAAAAAATAGTAAATAGGGTCTTTGTATAATTTTAATAATTCAGAATAAGCATTTTCATCGCCATGTAATGCTTTTTCAATGATATCAATATCACGCTTTGTTTTAACAGAAAAATCTCCGTTATTATTCATTTTGACGAAATATGGTTTATATAAATTATATGTTTTTGTTCCCAAAAATGGGATGCAAATATACAAAAATAATTAATGCGTTCGATAAAATATTCGTTTTCGTCTTCATGCCAGACGGGCACGCGTGAGAATCGTCATCGCGAACGAAGTGTGGCGATCTGTTCTTTTGGTTTGCAATATAACATACGTTTCGTCTTCATGCCAGACAGGCACATACTTTTTCACAACGAAAAAAGTATGCAAAAACGTTTGCCGCTGAACCGTCTTTGGCTAAAATTTACTTCGTTCTGCTGACGAAAAAGAACTCGCTTTGCTCAAACAGCTTTTTCGCTTAATCGCTGCACTTAGCAAATTTCTTAACGCAAATCCGCTGATGCGGCTAAAGCGGTGAATGCTTCGCATTCGGGTTGATTATTTTG
>CAYJBL010000261.1:0-2847 GCA_964368115.1 uncultured Bacteroidales bacterium | reverse complement strand
TTTGCCTACAAACCAAGACCATAGCTCTGGAATAGCTCTAATTAACCCTCTTAAATTCTTAAAAAATGAAATCATTGTTCCAGAAATTGATGTTCTGATATTTGAAGACTCGAATAACAATATTGTAAGTTCTCCAAGTAGCTGTGTTTTCGCAATACAACAGAATACTCTGATTTATCCCACTCAAAATATTTTGAATCAAGAGCAAGTTTTTTGTAAACAAATTATTAATGCGGCAAAAGAATGTAATATTGCAAGCGAATGTAAGAGTATCTCAAAAAAAGATTTTTTACATATAGATGAACTATTTCTTGCCGACTCAAAATATGGTATACGATGGATATTTGGCCTTCATAGCAAACGATTTAGACATAAACTAACAAACGTAATTCTTGACCATCTTAATCGACACGTATTTTAACCTATATTATTAAATAAAGATCGAAACTAGCTTCTCAAAATCTTCTTGAGTATTTATACTAAAGTAGTCGTTCAAGTTAAATTTACCTATAACTGTTCTGATATTATCATAGGAATATTGAGCACCGATTAACGCCGATTCAATATCTGAGGTTGGTTTTAAAAAGAAGTAATCTCCTTGAATGCTGCAATCTGCAATTTGCCCAGATTCGATATTCAAGTGAATTTCATAAAATCCAGATTCTAATTTCAAATTATTCGAAAATTGAAACTTTGGAGATTTGCCATAATTCCATTCTTCTGTAATGTATTTTTCTTGCTTAAGATTATTGATCTGCAATATTTCATCCTCCGAATACCCAACAGATTCATGTGTTCCCATTCTTTTGCATAGATAATCAATAAATGCTTTTGGAGAATTTATTTCTGATTTTACATTATCCGATAAGTGTTCGAAAATATTTGTTACTCTAGATATATTTGATTTTACCGATTTTCCAGCAAATTTTTCTGGTCGAGTATTCAATGCGGCAGATAAGTCTGCAATATTTGATGAAAACAATATGCAACCGTGCTGAAGTATTCTATTTTGGTGCGAATAAATTGCATTTCCTGAAAATTTACGACCATCAATCAACAAATCGTTTCGTCCTTCAAGATACGCTTCTACTCCTAATTCTTGAAGAGCCTCAATAATTGGTGCAGTAAATCGCTTAAACATTGCATTTGCATCTTCACCTAAGCGTTTATCTTCGATAAAAGTAAAATTTATATTTCCTAAATCATGAAAAACAGCTCCTCCACCGCTCATTCTTCGAACTACTGGAATATTGTTTTTTCGGATATACTCAGTATTAATCTCTGCTAAAGTATTCTGGTTTCTTCCTACAATAATTGAACTTCGATTTTGCCACAACCTGAAAATTGGTTCACTTGTATTCGTTAACAAAAATTCTTCTGCGGCTATATTAAAATATGGATCCGTCGAGGCATCTACTATACTTCGCATATAAACTAAATATGTTTCATTATTTTTTTAGAAAGGTCTACAAATTCTTCATTGGAGAGTTTTACCCGTTCGTTTGAAAACGAAAGATCTGATTCTTTATCCATTGGTATTAGGTGAATATGAGTGTGGGGAACTTCTAAGCCAATAACGACAATTCCGATTCTTTTACACACAACTTCTTTCTCTACAGCTTTTGCTACTTTTTTTGCAAATACCATTATTTGTGAAAGAATTTCATCTTCATTATCAAAGATATAGTCTACTTCTAATTTTGGAACAACTAATGTATGTCCTTTTTTCAGTGGATTAACATCTAGGAAAGCTATAAAATTTTCATCTTCAGCTATTTTATAACACGGTATTTCCCCATTTATTATTTTAGTAAAAATACTAGCCATATTTATATTGAAATATCTGTTATTTCAAAAGTCACCTTTCCATTTGGCACTTGAATTTCAACTGTATCGCCAACTTTTTTCCCTAATAAACCTTTTGCTATTGGAGTTGTAATTGAAATCTTTTTTTCTCTTATATTTGCCTCAGACTCAGAAACAATCATATACTCCATATCTGCTCCTGTTTCAACATTTTTAAGTTTTACTTTATTTAAAATTTGAACAGTATCTGTTCCTATTTGTGTAGGGTCGATAATTCTTGCATTACGTACGGTTTCTTGTAATTTACTAATTTTCATTTCAAGTAAACCTTGCGCTTCTTTTGCTGCATCATATTCTGCATTTTCAGATAAATCGCCTTTATCTCTAGCTTCTGCTATTTGTTTTGAAATATTTGGACGCTCCACACTTACTAAATGATCTAACTCATCTTTTAGTTTTTTTAACCCTTCTTCTGTTACGTATGATACTTCTGACATAATATTCTGTTTCTAATTTTACATTATATAAAAAACAAAAAGAAATCCCCCTTGTTAGAGATTTCCAATGCGCAAAATTAATAATATATTTTAAATTACCTGCAATTGTAAATCAATTATTTTTCCACAAAATTATTATCAATAAGGTATATTAAAGATAGATATGGTAGATATGGGAATTTCAATGCTTACACTTGGCACACTACACGAAATCCAATATTATAACTACTCATATAAGGAGAATAGGCCACTCGATGAGTGTTTCTACAGTATTCTTTATCTAAACTCCAACATCCCCCTCGTGCAACACGATTTGCATTAAAATCTGGTTCTTGCTGGTTTAGAGGAAATAATAACGGTGAATTTGCATAATAATCATCTGCATACCAATCATAATTCCATTCCCAAACGTTTCCGCTCATATCATAAATTCCTAATTCATTTGGTTTTTTTGTTCCAACTGTATGTGTTCTAAACCAATTATTCGTATACCATGCTACATCTTCTATATCATTACTACCCGAGTAATTATTTTTATTGCTAT
>CAYJBL010000260.1:2097-2862 GCA_964368115.1 uncultured Bacteroidales bacterium | reverse complement strand
TTTTGGTACGATATATGGTTCCGATTCACTGTTGATATTTTCTTCTATAATCTCTGTTTCTTCATAGCTTGTAGTATCGTTTGGTGTTTCTCCAGTACCACTTGTAAGTTCCATCAATTGATTAATATCAGTAACATTGGAAACAAAATCTAGATTTCCAACTAACAAACCTTTTTTATTATACCACTGTCCAATATTTTCTAAACTTCCCTTTAAATTAAAATCTGATTTTCCAATCGCAATTTGACTATTATCGATAAACAGTTTGTCATCGTTAAATTTAAATGCAATTTCTGGGATGAAAATAGTCTCTTCTATGTCTGAAACATCTATTATTCCTTTCTGTAAATTGATATTTAATATAGGACTAAATTGTTGAATAATCGTGTTCTGAGTAGAATCGTATGTGCAGTTTGCAGATATAAGCATATCTTTAGTCTCTAGGCTAATATATTGCCCCATATTAGAGTTAAACGACTTATTGCTATAGCTTATATTAAATATTGGTTTACTGTTGCTTGTGCTAACATGCTTAAAATTGATGGTTGGAAAGTTTATGTCAACATTAATTGTATCCATTTTAGTTATTAACTTATCTGAACTTAGATTTAAAGATATACTTGGTAATGAGCTAAATTCTCTCGTGTTGAGTTCAATATTTGTATTACCTTTTGTATTTGTAAGGTTTCCATAAATATCGAAGAATGTGCCATCAATAAGTCCAATATCAAATGAGCACGTGAAATTCATATACGGATTGTCAAT
>CAYJBL010000260.1:0-2087 GCA_964368115.1 uncultured Bacteroidales bacterium | reverse complement strand
AATTAAAATATTTGATGTTCCAATATTTAGACTCATGTTTTCAATATCAGCACTTACACTGTCTCCTTGTTCGTAAATGAATTTGTTTGCATATACCTTTGTTCCAAAAAAATGAGCTTTCTTATTTCCAGTATTATAATTTGGCATATTAATCTCAACTTTACCATCTGGAATATTTATGCTGATTGTATCTTCGTATGTTATATCAAAATTATACATGTTCAAATTTGCGTGAAAGTTAATTTTATCAATTGCGAAATTTTCTAATTGTGATTTTGAACATTTAAGATTTGCATTTCCTTGTATCTTTCCATTTTTATTAAGTGTAATAAATTCAGGAAACATTGATTTAAAATCGTTAAGCTGAACAGATGGCTTGATATTAATGTCACACATGAAATCGCTAAGTGCGTGTTTTACTTCTCCATTGATTTGAATTTCAGAGTTCAGTGTACTTGCTTTAGCAGAGTTTATTTTAACGTACGAATCTAAACTATCGTTAATATTTATATGTGCATCAATATCAGCATTAATATTATTGATTTTATGTGATAGACCAGTCATGCTAAAATCGGTATTGTTTAAGAGCATTTTCACATCTACTATTGGTAGTAAAGTGTCGTTAATATTCCCTGAAACTTTCCCTTGAATATTAAAATTACCATCAGTATCAATGCCTTCTAAATCTGAAGTATAACTTGGAGGCACTAGAGTGAGTAAGTTTTTTATTTGCCAATTATTAAGCGAAAAGTCAATATCTGTAATAATATTATTGTCTTCCATTTCTATGCCTCCAGAAATTTCTGCAGGTAATTGATTGATATTAATTTTTGCTTTATTTGCTGTAAATATCATATTATTAAGATCCATGTCAAAAGGAATATTTGCCGATAAAGGCAAATATTGAGCATAAATCTCGTTTTCCATATTATAATATAGGTCGTCGAACTTGAAATTAAGATTTCCATTTCCAATATTATCCTTAAGATTTAAGGAAACATCAGCATTTAGATTATTAATCTTTGCTTTTGTTTTTAATGTTTGATCGTAGTATGTTAGTTTAGAAATATTGAAATGAATTTTTTCAAGCATAATTTCGCCTATAGCTGATGTCGATGTATCTTCAACTTGAGGTGTAGTGTCGGTAACAAATATGTCATAATTTGTATTACCTAATGTGTCAGTAAATAAATTTACACTAAGATTTTCAAGTTTAAATTCATTTATGCTAATAGTTTCGTAATCTAAAAATTTTTGTACATCTATTTTAGCAATCGTAGTAGGGACAGATATTACAGTATCAGATTGTGAACCTGAAACATGATTGATCAATTCTAAGCCTTCTACTTTTAAGCAAAATTCTGGGAATGTACTGAAAAATGTAAGTTCAACGTTTTTTATTTTATACTCGCATTTAATATAGTCTTTTGCTAAATCATTTACAATCGGAGTAAGACGCTCTGGAGTGAAAACTATCCATATTAGAATTGAAGCTACAATAATAATGATACCAATTATCGTGGCAAGACTAATACCTGTAATTTTTAAAATTTTTTTCATAAACAGTATTTTGCTAAGCAATTATTCGGTTACTTTTGTAAAAGTATGTGTAACTTCAAAACTATCTGTATAAGATAAAGTTGTTGATGTTAAAGTTGTTATTGTGTAGATTTTAGGAATAATTCCGCTTCCTATCTCCATTTTGTGCTCTTGGGTTAATTCTGGATTTGTGAAATACCAGTCAAAAGTTTGAGCTTCATCTTCTTGAACATCATCGGCCGTATCCCATGTTTTTCCAGTTCCATCGCTATTATATGTATAATATAAGGTGCCTTGTTGCCATTTGCCAGGCAATAGCGATATATCAAATACTGTTATTTTATTACATGAATTTATGAAAATTAAACTTATTGAAAATAAGAATATTACGACGAGTGATTTTTTGTTTTTCATATTAATTATTCTTTGTGTTCATCGCAAATATATAAAATAAAAAACAAATAAAAACGAGTTATTTTTTATTAATTTATTACAAATATATTTTTCTATTGTTAAATACGATGGTTGAACTATAAAATTACAAATTT
>CAYJBL010000259.1:0-2863 GCA_964368115.1 uncultured Bacteroidales bacterium | reverse complement strand
GTTTATCATCAAAATTATCTATATCTATAACAATTGTAGCTCCAGGTTTTACCCATTTCATATTTATTTTTAGAGCTGCTGGATTTAATGCAATCAAAACATCAGCCAAATCACCAGGAGTTTGGATATTTTTCTGTCCAATATGCACTTGAAACCCTGACACTCCCGCCACAGTTCCTTGTGGTGCTCTAATTTCCGACGGAAAGTCTGGAAAAGTTGATAAATCATTACCAAATGAAGCAGACGCATCTGAAAATTGAGAGCCTGTCAGCTGCATACCATCTCCAGAGTCACCCGCAAACTTAATAACTACTTCTTCTAATTCAATAATTTTTTTCTGATCGTTTCCCATATATTTTTTTGTTATGGTTATTTTTCGGCGGCAAATTTAAATACTTATTGTTATAATTAACAAAAATTTCTTTTTTTTTTACACCAAATAATTGTTAATTATTTATCTTAATAAATTATTCTTTTGGTATACTAGTTAATATATTTTACTTATATTTTTATTAAACCTTGTCTATTAGCTTCAAATATTATTCGTCAAGTGCATTATAGTGAAACCCTAAACGTTTTCCAGTTTGGATTTTAGAGCGTTTTATTTTCTCCTTCATATGATTTACAGTTAATACTTGAACATCGTTATAAGGAGGCACAAATAAATCAAACTTGAGTGCATAGGCTATTGTCGATTCAATTATTAATCTTAAATTTTCTTGATTTACTATATTTTTACCAAACATAGGGTAGTTAAACCCTAATTCTCGCCTGCCTTCCACGAAGAAAGTTCCATCTTTATTGATAAAAATTCTACCGATCAAATACCCTAAATCTTCTACTCTATTATATTTGAATGAATCTGCAAGAAAATTATATATATTAATGATACCCGAATAGGTTGCCATAGGGTCATCATCATGATGACGTTCTTTCCAGATGTCGTGATGTTGTGGAAATTCAAATACATTAGAATGCATATTAAAAATTATCAAGTCGCCAGCAACTTTCACCTCGGCTTCAAACATTCCTCTGTCTTTATATTCTAAAAGAACTCTATCATCCAAATCTACTAGCTCTTTGTCATATTCATTTACTATACTTTGTAAAAGCAACTTTAAATCCTTGAAAGCTGTTTTTGTTTTATCAAAAACAACCTGTTTTAACACTGATTTTTCTTTTAAAGTATTTATTATTTGAGATTTAATATCTTGATCTTTATTTATCATAACCACAAATTTAATATGCTTTTGCAAAAACAACTCTAAACTTGGATGGTTTTCCTGTATAAATACATTTGCCATCTTCTAAGTGTGGATTAATTGGGATAAACCTAATTGTTGCTTTTGTTTCTTCTTTTATTTTCTCTTCTGTTTCGCTTGTTCCATCCCAATGCGCTTCTACAAAACCACTTTTTTCTTTTATTATATTCTTAAAATCTTCCCATGTATCTACTTTATGTGTATTTGCATTTCTAAATTCACACGCCTTCTCATAAATATTATTCTGAATATCAACAAGTAAATTATCTATATATTCTAAGATATTATCATTATTAACAACCGTTTTTTCTAATGTATCACGTCTTGCTACCTCCCAAGTATTATTTTCGTAATCTTTTGGACCAATAGCCAAACGAACTGGCACTCCTTTTAATTCCCATTCCGCAAATTTATATCCTGGACGCTGCGAGTCTCTATTATCAAATTTAACTGTTATATTCCTTTGTTTCAAGTCATCACATAATATTTTTACTCTTTCCGAGATTTGATTTATTTGTTCTTCTGTTTTATATATAGGCACTATAACAACTTGAATCGGAGCTAGTTTTGGAGGAAGAACTAAACCATTATTGTCAGAATGAGCCATGATTAAAGCCCCCATAAGTCTCGTAGAAACTCCCCACGATGTTGCCCAAACATACTCTTCTTTATTTTCTTTATTCAAAAATTTGACATCAAATGCTTTTGCAAAATTTTGAGCAAGAAAATGTGATGTTCCTGCTTGCAATGCTTTTCCATCTTGCATCAAAGCTTCAATACAATACGTTTCTTCTGCACCAGCAAATCGTTCATTTGGCGATTTTGTCCCAACATGAACTGGTAAACTAAGATACTCACGTGCGAATGTTTCATAAACACCAATCATTTTTTCGGCCTCTTCTATAGCTTCTTGTTTTGTTGCATGTGCAGTATGCCCTTCTTGCCATAAAAATTCAGCTGTTCTCAAAAACAATCTTGTACGCATCTCCCATCGTACAACATTTGCCCATTGGTTTATTAACAATGGTAAATCCCTATATGAATTAATCCAATTTTTATAAGTGTTCCATATAATTGTTTCCGATGTTGGTCGCACAATTAATTCTTCCTCTAATTTCGCATTTGGATCCACTTCAACTCCCCCACATTCTGCACTTCTTAAACGATAGTGTGTAACAACCGCACACTCTTTTGCAAATCCTTCAACATGATTTGCCTCTTTCGAAAAGAAAGATTTTGGGATAAAAAGTGGAAAATATGCATTTGTATGCCCTGTTTCTTTAAACATCGAATCTAATACAGACTGCATTTTCTCCCATATACTATAACCATACGGCTTTATTACCATACAACCTCTTACAGCTGAATTTTCGGCTAAATCAGCTTTTATTACTAGGTCGTTATACCACTGAGAATAATTTTCTTGTTTATTTGTTAGTTCCTTTGCCATTTTTTTGGTATAAAATTTGTGTTATTACATAAAAATTACGTATCTTTAATGCGTAAATTAATTTGGTTCAAAATTATAAAAAAATATATTTATGAAAACTTTATTTTATCTCTCACTTGTAAGTTTATTCCTTATTAGCGCATGTAATCCG
>CAYJBL010000258.1:621-2876 GCA_964368115.1 uncultured Bacteroidales bacterium | reverse complement strand
AGTATTTTGAAGAATTAAAGCAAAAAACAGAATTACTTGTCCCAATTGCTTTATATTTTCATAATGATATTCCAAATCCAAATTCTTATGATACTGTTACAGATGTGAATTATTATGATGCATATATGGATTATATCAATTTAAAAACCAAATACCAACATAATTATTCAAATGGTTTGAATAGGGTAGAGAAAGTGGCAGCAATAGATAGCGTAGATTATTTTTTCTCTAATTACGTAGAAAAAAACTTTAATAAATTAGAATTATTTACAAGTCAGATAGAGGAATTGCTGCTTAATAACCAAAAAGTTGAAATAACAATTAAAGCATATACATCACCGTTAAACACTGTTGAATATAATAATAATTTAGCAAAACGTAGAATTTCTAGTCTTGTAAACTATTTTAGTGAGTACAAAAACGGAATTTTAGTTCAATATGTTGTTGCAGAGAAAATTAAATTTGAGTTTGTTGCATTTGGAAAAACAATGTCGGCGGCAAATGTTAGTGATGATCCAAACGATAAAAGGAATTCTATTTACAACCCAGCAGCTTCTCGAGAGCGGAGAATAGAGATAATTGCAGTTGCAATAGGAGAATAATAAACGTACAATAACAAAAAAGCAACCCTAAACGAATTTAGGGCTGCAATAAAAAATAATTAGACTAGTTATTATTTCGCAATTGTGAACATAATTTCTACGCCGCCATTTGTACCGCTTTTGGCAGATATTGTACCGCCATGAAACTGAACAGCATTTTTTACAATAGACAGACCTAATCCAGAGCCACCATCTTTGCGGCTACGACCTTCACTAACTCTGTAAAACCTATCAAAAATTCGAGGTAAATGCTTTTCGTTTATTCCTTTCCCATTATCAGAAACTTTAAAATAGAAGAATTTGTCATCTTCCATAAATAGATTCATGCAAATAGTAATATTTTCGCCAGCATAATTTTGAGCGTTTTCGATAAGATTCGAGAAGATTGCATGAATTAAATTGCTATTTCCTTTAACGTGTATGTCTTCTGGGATGCGGTTGTCAATGGTAATATTTTTGCTTAAAATACCGTTTCGTAGTTCATTTAGAACCTCTTCGCAGATAGAACGAATATTGATTTTATCTATTTCAACTTCGGTTTGACCTTCTTCAATTCGTGTTATGATAGAAATATCTCTTATCAATCCAACAAGGCGCTGTGCTTGTGCATAAGTGCGTTGTATAAACTGATTGCTTTCTTCTTCTGTAAGTTTACAGTTTATTAAAGTTTCTAAATAGCCGCTAATACTGCTAATAGGTGTCCTTAATTCATGAGCAATATTGCTTGTCATTTCTTGTTTTAGTAACCTGTTTTTTTCTTCATTTGTAATGATACTAAGTAAAATTTCAATACTGCCAACATCGAAAATTATAGTACGTAGGTTGTAGTAACCGTTTTTTGAGATTGTTTCTTCATGAACACCACGATTATTATTATTTATAAACTTGTAGCTTTTTGAAAATTCCTCCATAGAGAATATGTCATTTGCATTGAAATTAAGTGATAGTTTATCTTTAATCGTGCTTAAATTTGTGATAAATAGTGAATTGTAATATATAGGCGTTAGATTAGGAGAGAAAAATGCAATTCCAGTTGTAGAATGTGTAAAGTGCTGAATTAACTTATCTTTTTCACCTTTTAATTCTTTACGACTTTCTTCAAGTTTACGATAATTCTCAACTAGCTTCTGACCAATTTCGCCAAGCTCACCTTTAGGGAATACAAAATTCTTGTTAATATTTCCTTTTGAAAGTGACATTGCAAAATCACGTAATGTTGATATTGAACGACCAAGTTTGTTGGAAATTAATAAAATAGAGCCTGTTCCTAGTAAAAATAGGATTATAATAACATAAATGTATGAATTATCGCCTTTTAAAAAACTTTCAATTTTGATGTCGTATGGTAATGCAACACGTACGTAGTAATTAGAAAACGAAGTTGCAAGATAGTAATAATCGCGCCCAGTAGAATTAGATTTTCTTATTGCGCTCCCTGTTGCATTTACTTTTGCACTTGCAATTTCAGGACGATCTAAATGATTTTCTGTAATTGGAATTCCATCTACATTGTCGTCAAACAGTACATTACCTTTTTTATCGATAACAGTAATTCTTAAATCATTAGGTAAAATGTTAGATATGTTGTTATACGAACTATCTAAAGGTATTGTGCTGATGTAACTATCAATAACTTGTGTGTAGATAGAAAGA
>CAYJBL010000258.1:0-611 GCA_964368115.1 uncultured Bacteroidales bacterium | reverse complement strand
TTTCGGTTTTGTACCTTCTCTCACGATTGTGTTGAATAAAAATGATAATGGTAGTAAATACCGCGAATATTGCGAAAAGATTTACTATTAGTATTTTCTTAAATGTCATATTAAATATTTATTAATCAGTTTTTAATGTATATCCGTATCCAGATCTATTAATAATGCAATCGCCCATTGCGCCTAGTTTTTTTCTTAATCGAGCTATGTGTACATCTACTGTTCTATCGAGAACAAATGTTTCGTCTTTCCACACTTTTGATAAAATTTCTTCTCTAGAGAAAGTATGGCCAGTTGTAGTTGCAAGTAAGGTAAGAATTTCGTATTCTTTTTTTGTTAAAGATAAGACTTCGCCACTAACAATAACTTCATGCTCAACAGTGTTGATATACATGTCATTAATCTTAATTTCTTTAGGGGTTGCATCTTTTGTTTTTGATGAATCTGTTTCGAAACGCCTAATTACTGCTTTGCATCTAGCAACAACTTCTTTGATTGAAAATGGTTTAGTAATATAATCATCAGCACCTGTGTTAAACCCATCTAATAAATCATTTTCAGAAATTTTTGCTGTAATAAAAATAATAGGAGTATCTAGTTTCATTTCATTA
>CAYJBL010000257.1:0-2883 GCA_964368115.1 uncultured Bacteroidales bacterium | reverse complement strand
ATAACACAGTATCTATCTATAAATACAACATAAATGAAAAAGAATAAAAACGAAACTATATATTTACGTTTCACGATAAATAGTAGCATTTTTAAGAAAGAATCTGGAGCAAGTTTCATGTTACAAAAATCGTATTTAATTTATCTTGAATTTGTGCATTAATCAATTATTTTAAACACCTATATGTTAAAATATATAAGATCTAAAAGTTTAAAAAACAATGTTATCTATATTGCTATTTTTAATGTTTGTAGGAACTTTTGATTTAATAGTTATACCATTTTTTTCGCTATATCCAACTGTAATAAGATTTCCGATTTGTATCTCATTTTTGATTATTGCTTCGGTAATTGAATCTTCAATATAATTCTGAATAGCTCTTTTTAGTGGTCTTGCTCCATATTTTTGATCGAAACCTTTGTCGGCAATAAACGATTTTGCTGAATGAGTAAGTTTTAATCTATAGCCTAATTCTGAAATTCTATTATATAGTCCTTTTAGTTCAACATCAACAATTTTCAGAATATCATCTTTGCCAAGTGAGTTAAAAAGAATAATGTCATCAATTCTGTTTAGAAATTCTGGTGCAAAAGATTTTTTTAGTGCATTTTCAATTATGCTTCTTGCGTTAGATTCATGAGCATCTTTTTTTGCTTTTGTGTCGAAACCAACTCCTTTTCCATATTCTACAACTTGCCTTGTTCCAATATTTGATGTTAGAATAATAATTGTATTTTTAAAATCAACGATTCTACCTAAACTATCTGTAAGTCTTCCTTCGTCGAGTAATTGAAGTAAGATATTAAAAACATCTGGATGAGCTTTTTCTATTTCGTCAAGTAGAACAACCGAATATGGTTTTCTTCTTACTTTTTCTGTAAGCTGACCACCTTCTTCATAACCTACATATCCTGGAGGTGCTCCAACTAGCCTTGTTACAGCGAATTTTTCCATATATTCACTCATATCAATTCTAATAAGTGCTTCTTCTGAATCGAAAATAAGTTTTGCTAATATTTTAGCTAATTGTGTTTTTCCAACACCAGTTGGGCCTAAGAATATAAATGAGCCGATAGGTTTGTTGGGATCCTTTAAACCAACTCTACTACGTCTAATAGCCTTTACAACTTTCTCTATAGCTTCGTTTTGACCAATTACGGAATTAGAAAGTTCATTTTCCATATTTAATAGTCTGTTGCTTTCTTTTTGTGCAATCCTTTTTAGTGGAATACCTGTCATCATTGAAATAACATCAGCTATATTCTCTTCGTTAACAATTTCGCGTTTCTCGCTAATTTCCTTAAGCCATTGTTCTTTTGTACGATCAATTATGCTTTCAATTTCTCTTTCACTATCTCGCATCGAGGCTGCTTTTTCGAATTGTTGTTCTTTTACAGCTTTTAACTTTGCGTCTCTTGTTGCTTGTAGTTTTTCTTCTAGTTTTATTATCTTATTTTGGAAATTAGTAGAAGCAATGTGAACTTTTGATCCAGCTTCGTCTAGTGCGTCTATTGCTTTGTCTGGAAGAGCTCTATCGCTAATGTACTTAGAACTAAGATTTACGCATGCTTCTATCGCTAAATCGGTATAAATAACTTTATGATGTTCCTCGTATTTACCTTTTATATTGTTCAGGATTTTTATTGTTTCGTCGCGAGATGTAGCTTCAACCATTACTTTTTGAAATCTACGCTCCAAAGCACCATCTTTTTCTATGTTTTGGCGATATTCGTCTAAAGTTGTAGCCCCAATGCATTGTATGTCACCACGCGAAAGGGCTGGTTTTAGAATATTTGCAGCATCGAGTGATCCTGTTGTGCCGCCAGCTCCAACAATAGTATGTATTTCATCTACAAATAAAATAACATCATCAGATTTTGTGAGTTCTGTTATGATAGCTTTCATTCTTTCCTCAAACTGACCTCTATATTTTGTTCCAGCAACTATCGATGCCATATCCAATGATATAACACGTTTGTCGATAAGAGTATGAGATATTTTCTTTTGAGAAATACGTATAGCTAGTCCTTCTACAATTGCAGATTTTCCAACTCCTGGCTCTCCAATTAATATCGGATTATTTTTTTTGCGTCTTGATAATATCTGTGTTATTCTATCGATTTCAATTTCTCTTCCAACTACTGGATCTAGTTTTCCGCTTGTCGCTGCTTTTGTTAAATCAATTCCAAAACTATCTAAAACAGGGGTAGTGGATTTAATTGTAGCTTGCTTTGAAGTTTCTTGAGGATGATTTATTGGTTGTTGGTTATAATTATCGTCTTCCTCTTCATCAAAATCATTATCTATAGATTCTTCATAATCAAGCATATCTTCTTCTCCTTCGTCGATAGAATTTGAGAACGAACTCATTTCTACTATCATTTTAACCATATCATATTCAATATTAGATTCGTCTAATAATTGAGAAAAACGAGATGGCACACGTAAAATTGCTAATAATAAATGCTCAGTATCAATTTCTTCGCTATTTAGTGCAATTGCCTCAGAATACATGAACTTTTGTATTCTTTCGCTTGCTTTTGTAGGTATTATTTTATCAAAATCATCAAATGTTAGTTCATTCTCTGTATTTTTTAAATATGCTTCTATTTTTTTTCGTAATTCAATTGTATTTACATCAAGCTCTTTAAGAATTTCAACTGCCGAACAATTAGTGTCACGCAAAATTCCAAGAAAAAGATGCTCTGGGCCTAAATAATCGTTACCCAAACGAATAGCTTCTTCTTTGCTATACATTATTACATCTAGTAGTGATTGAGAGAATTTCCTTTTCATCGTTTATTTTAAGTTGAAATTGTTTGTTAAA
The DNA here is from genome assembly GCA_964368115.1 of uncultured Bacteroidales bacterium. GTDB lineage: Bacteria > Bacteroidota > Bacteroidia > Bacteroidales > ML635J-15 > Bact-19. The sequence continues at coordinate 56 of CAYJBL010000257.1, read as the reverse complement.
TTAAGGTGTTTTTCAGTGTGCAAAACTACAAAAAAACTTTGACTTTATATAAATCA
>CAYJBL010000256.1:1928-2898 GCA_964368115.1 uncultured Bacteroidales bacterium | reverse complement strand
TACACCAACGAGAAACCGTTGCTGTGTCCTTTTGTAGCGTCTCTGCTAACCACTTGCTTGTTTTGCCGTTTTCGGCTAATACCTCCTTTAGTCTATTGATCTTTGCCATAGCTTTCTTTACATTGCATTTCCTGCAAAGTTAACAATTATTTACCATCTGACCAAACAAATAACGACATATTTATAAGTGTCTTTTTCAGCTGATTATAAGGCGGCTTATCTAGACAGGTGTACATTATACTCTCCACCCTTTCTTTTTCTTCGCTTTTTGTTGCATACGATTTCTAAACTGTGCCTCTTCGGGGTCGTCTCCGCCATCGGCAGGGAGGTCGAATAGACCTGTACCACCACTAATGACTGCGCCATCTTGTTGGGGTTGTTGTTCCTGCTGTGGGTTTTGACATTTTCCTCTATGTGAACTCTGCTCTTGTTGCGATGGAGCGTTTAGCACCTCTATTGTTTTGCCATCGTCTGATAGTTTGATGTACGAATTAAATAATGTACCATTTTCGCTTTTTAGACCTTCAACCCAAACCTTATTACCTCTCAGTAGGTTTCCATTCTCTCGAATTGTTAGCTTCTTACCACATACAAAAATAGATAACGGATTCATAACAGAACTACAGCTTTATTATGCGTTTTATTGCCTTTTTCCAAAATTCACTTTGGCGCAACCCATTCTATTTTAGCCACATTTTGAATAACTTACTATATTTTGCTTGATTTTTCCCTCGTTGTTTTCTTTCAGCCCGATAATTGATTAACTATATCTATCGTATCTTCAGCAAATGATATTGTTTTATTAATATTCTCCTCTATGGCTTGTGGGTAATCTTTATTTATCCTTATTAATGTTGCGTTCTCATTTGCATTTGTTAAACTTTCAAACGGGTATCTAATTATAGTTGGGGTATTATATCCAATACCAATCTCAAGATATACAATACGTTTAGATTTATTCAACGAAATA
>CAYJBL010000256.1:0-1918 GCA_964368115.1 uncultured Bacteroidales bacterium | reverse complement strand
TGCATATCTTTCATTTGCTTTATTCCATTCTTCTGTGTGAATAAAATAAGAATCTTTACGTAAGTGCATATCCATATTTCCACCACAAACAGGACAAATTGGCACCAAATGAGAAGGTATTTTACAATCTCTCATGTGTTCCAACATTTCGTAAGTCATTTTTTTGTCATTATATATTTTATCATGGCACGCTTTCGCACACTGAATATATGCATAGTCGCCTTGAACAGCAAATAGTCTTTCTTGATCAAAGCCTGTTTTCTCAAACTGACCATCTGCATTTGTTGTAATTACAAAATAATTTTTACCTTTCACTAATGTAAGCAAATTCTTATATAGAGGCAATGCATCTATTTCAAATCTACAAAAATAGATATGCTTAGCCCAATAAGCCCACTTCTCTTCTTCTGTTTCAAATGAATAAAAACCAGATGTATAAAGGTCGGTAAATTTATATTTATCAATAAATTCTGAAAAATCTTTATTAAACTTATCTCCACTATACAACAATCCTGCGGCCGTTGATAGCCCAGCTCCAGCTCCAATAATTATTGCATCCGAATTTTGAATTGCATTTTTTGCTTTATCAATCCTATCTAAGTAATCCTGAGTATATTTCATAATCTTGATCTTTAAAAACATTAAATACTACAGTTTTTATACTGCTAGATTTTTTCAAGTATGTTTTTACAGTGTTAACTGCTATTTGTGCTGCTAAATCGTTTGGAAAACGAAATTCACCTGTCGAAATACAGCAAAAAGCTACGCTTTCAACACCATTTTTTTCAGCTAAATCTAAGCACGAATCATAACAACTTGCCAATTGTGTTTCCTGCTCAATTGTTGGAAATTGTTGCGTAATAATTGGCCCTACTGTATGAAGAACAAAATTTGCTGGCAGATTGTATGCTTTTGTAATTTTAGCACTTCCTGTTGGCTCTTCTACTGATTGTTGAATCATTATTTGATTACATTCTTCGCGAAGCTGTAAACCTGCTGCTGAATGAATTGCATTATCTATACATTTATGATTTGGAATAAAACAGCCAAGCATTTGCGAATTTGCAGCATTTACTATAGCTCCAATATTTAAACGAGTAATATCTCCTTGCCATAATAAAATATTATCGCTTCCTTTTTTTTCTATATCTTCAAAATTCATCACCCCTTTTTCGTTCAGTTGTACCTGAAGTTCTAGATCTTGTATATCAATCCATTTCTGAGCGATTGGTTTAGGCAAACGTATGTTTAATAATGCTCTAAGTAAAATACGTTGCTCTCTATATGAATCAGGTATTTTAATTTGATTTAAATCATTTCGCTCGCTCAACAAATATTCAATTAAGTTATATAAACTATTTTCCATAATTTACAATCTATTTTCTCTATACAAACAACTTATTACTATTTCAGTAAACTTATTTCTCTATCTATTGCTTCTTTCAGTTTCCCAATATGAAATCCATCTATAGTTCGATGATTAATATCAATTGCTAAATGTAAAAATAATTCTTCGTTTTCTTGATAATATTTCCCCCATGTTAAACGCGGTATTGTATCATCCTTATCAAAATTTCTTTCATTTGACATAGACGAGAAATCGTACCAAGGGGTGCACGACATGTAAATTAAATCATCTGTTTTTTCTGCATTTCCAAATAAACTATCTTGATTTATCGAAAGTTCTTTTGCTTGCAAACAAAATTGTTCATAATCTTTATTCCACTGCATTGTTACAATTTTAAATACCTCATCTCCTCTATTCATTGTTGTAAAACTAGGATGTGTTTGATCTAATTCGTAAAGTTTACCATCTCGAATTCTCATCTTAAATGCTGGTATAGAATTTATTGCTTTTGTACATATCCAAACCATTAAATAATAGAACGAAATATTTCTAGACTTAGATACATACTTT
>CAYJBL010000255.1:0-2917 GCA_964368115.1 uncultured Bacteroidales bacterium | reverse complement strand
CACATATAATGGTGACATTCTCATTGAAAGAGCTAAAAAAAAGAATCCAAATATACAGAGTATGGCAGTTGATATTGAATACATTAAATCAAAAATGAATATTGAAAATTATGAAAAAAAGAACAAATAAAACTGTATTTACATGTGCAAGTAATTAGAGTATTTCAAAAAGTGCACACAAAAAAAGTGTAATTCTTTGATTTAAAAGTAAAAAAAATACACTTTTGTGTAGTGTGCGAGTAAAATATTGTTTACATTTTTGTAGAAAGAAATAAAATTATGGAGAATAGATATAATAGAAATAGATTTTACCTTTCAAATGAAGAGCAAGAAATAATTAAGCAAACTAATATATTATTTGGAGGTGCAGGTATAGGCAGTATTATTGCAGAGAGTGCATTACGTATGGGATTTGAATCCATTACAATAGTAGATGGCGACAAAGTAGAAGAAAGTAATCTAAATCGACAAAATTATAATTTTTCTGATATAGGAACTTACAAAGCCGAAGCTCTTGCAAAGCGATTGCTAGCAATAAATCCAGATGCTAAGATAAAGTATTTGAATACTTATATTGATCATAATAATGTAGAGCAAATAATCGAAGGACATGATATTGCCATAAACGCATTGGATTTCAAGAGCGATATTCCATTTGTATTTGATAAAATCTGTAAGTACAATAACATTCCTGTTCTGCATCCATATAATTTTGGTTGGGGCGGTTTTTTAACCATCGCCTCTCCTACTGGATTTCCACTTTCTGGACTATCCAGCGAACCACTCGGGTTTGAATTTGAAATGCTAAAACATGCCGTAAATTATAGTAAATTTTGGAATATTCCCATAAATTGGTTAGAAAATGTTATGGAACAATACAATCATGAAGAGCAAAACTTACCATTTCCTCAATTAGCTATTGGTTCGTGGATTGCTGCGGGATTTTGTGTAAATGCAATGTTCGATCTCGCAACAAATCGAAAAGTTATGTATTTCCCAAAATTTTATATTTCATCGTTTCTCGATGGAGAACACTGATATTTAGACAGCATAAATTCTATTTTCTATTAATAGTATAGACACGGCCTTCGCGCCAAGAAGATATTGCGCTCAACCAAACAGAATGATATATTTCATCGCGTCTCATTTTGTATGTTTGCATTCCAAAATCATCAGTAACTTTGTCAAAAATAAACGCAATTGGAGCGGTTTCAACACTTTCGCCATAATACCATTCTTCGCTAAATGCACTAATATTCACAATAGATGGTGAGCCAAACATAATAAATATCATCCCTCTATCTGTTTTCCACCCTTCTTTATTGTCTAAAAATAGTTTATTTGCTAGTTCTATTCTATTATAAAAAACTCGTATTTGCTCTTTTGCTTGGTTTGGTTTAAACGATCTATCTAACCAAAACTTGTCTATATCAAGTTTTAAAGATTCTGAAGATTCTATTTCTCTATATTCCTTATTATTTGCAATAAGTTTTATAGGTTCTTTCATGCTTGATATTATATCTATTTTAGGGTAATTTTTATCAAAACAAAGCAAACTATAACCGTGGTCAGCAAGCCTTGTTCTAAATATATACAATCCTTCATTTGCAAATTTAATTGTATCACCAAGCAAATATATAAACGCAGAATCTGGCTTTTCTAAATCTTGTTTTTGTATTATCTCCTGACTAGGCGGGTATAATTTATATTCGTCAAACTCGTAATAATTCACAATAAGTTCAGTTTTTGTTTTATCCGATGATGTCAAGAGATATGTTTTTTGCAAATCAACAAACTTATCATAAACAATTGTGCTGTCACTTGAATTTAAAAGCCTTAAATCATTATTTTGTAAATTTATATTATCTACATCAAAAATATTAATACTATATGCTCCTCTTTTTTCGCCTCTAAAATTAATGAAAACCTTATGGTGTTCATTTTGGTTGAACGATAATCTAAAATGGTTTTCTATAGTTTCGTAATTATTGTTTAAACTTATTGCTAAATTTAATTGGTTTGAATTTACAAGTTTATGAGTTTTAACATTTCTAATTTCGTATCCAATTTTAATATTTACAGTTGTATCATGATTATATAATTTGATGTTATGCAAATTACGTTTAGAGAATTTATAGAATAAAATCGCAGATGTATCAGAATCTGAGAACAATAAAATTTGAGGATGTAATAAATATTGACTAGGATTATACATTGAAGCGAAATTGAACCTTTTTGGTGGTTCGTTCGCATACAATGAGCTTACAAATAAATGTAGGAAACAAATTGATATAACAATATTAGTCAAGCTCTTCATCAGTACCAATATCAAATTTTCTATACATCTTTTTCTTAAACTGTTTCATGTAAGTAGAACTACCTAAACCATAATTATAATACATATTATCGCGTTCTAGTTCGCGTTGGTTAGGTTTTAGTTCGTATAATATTTGATTAAAAGTTTCGTCAGACGAAATTGCAGTAAAAGTATTGTTTGTATATTTAAAGTAATACCATACGCCATAGTTTGGTTCAATAAGCATTTCAAACACATCACCTCTACGAGTTTTTTCGATACTTATAAAGCCATAAACATATTTATTTACGTGTTCTTCGCCTAAGTTTGCTATACCTATTGGTCCATGGTGAACAAATGCGCTTAAATCTTTATGATAAACAAATAATAGATCTGTCAAAATCATCATTTCTTCTAATTCTTTTGGGAATCTATTATTATTGCCAAGACTAAGATTAGAGAACCATTCGTCTGCTTTTTCTGTTCCTAGATACTCAACAAGAGCTTAGTTATATCCCTAACCCCCAACATTAAATCCATCTAATCCACCTTAGGCATATACTATATCAGCCATTTGCACATCAGATTTATCACTAAAAAATTAATAAAAAATAAATGTCA
>CAYJBL010000254.1:0-2918 GCA_964368115.1 uncultured Bacteroidales bacterium | reverse complement strand
TATTTGTATTTGTTTTCGCGAGTCCGGTATATTGTTAAAAATGGAAAAAATAGATTTGGAATTTATGTTGCAATAGGATTATCATTAATGATTGTTTTACAAGCTCTTTCAAATATGGCAGTAACGGTAAATATTTTCCCAGTAACTGGACAACCTTTACCATTTGTGAGTTATGGAGGAACATCAATAGTGTTTACTGGTATGGCTATGGGAGTAATTCTGAGTGTAAGTAGAAGTATCGAAGAGGATAAAAAAGAAAAAGAAAAAGAGATAAAAGAAATTAATAGTTAGCATCTATGAACGAGAAGAAATATAAAATTTTAATTAGCGGTGGCGGAACTGGCGGTCACATATTTCCTGCAATTTCAATAGCAAATGCTGTAAAAGAAAAATATCCTGAAACAGAAATTCTTTTTATTGGTGCAGAAGGAAGAATGGAAATGGAAAAAGTTCCTGCTGCTGGATACGATATAGTTGGCCTGCCTATACAAGGACTACAACGGAAATTGTCGTTGCAAATTTTTAAATTTTTCTATAAATTAATTAAAAGTCTTTTAAAGGTAAAAAAAGTAATTAAAACATTTAATCCAGATATTGCAATAGGTGTTGGGGGATATGCAAGTGGTCCAGCCTTGAAAATGGCCGATAATTTAAGAGTTCCGTATTTATTGCAAGAACAAAATTCGTATCCTGGAATAACAAATAAAATTTTAGCGCAGAAAGCGCAGCGAATTTGTGTCGCTTATGATAATATGGATAAATTTTTTCCTGCAAACAAAATAATTAAAACAGGAAATCCAGTAAGACAAGAAATTACAAAAAAAATATCATATAAGGCAGAAACAATAAACAAATTTAATTTAAGTCCAAATAAACCACCGCTATAAATAATAGCAGGTAGTTTATGTGAACGCACAATAAATAACAGTATATCTAAAGATGTACAGAAATTTTTAGATAATGACTATCAGATAATATGGCAAACAGGAAAAACATATATTGAAGAAGCAAAAGCATCGATAAAAAATATTAGTCAAGAAAATATTTTTGTGTCAGACTTTATTTATGACATGCATAGTGCATATTCTGCTGCAGATGTTATTATTTCAAGAGCAGGTGCGGGAACAATATCTGAACTTTGTATAATCGGAAAACCAGTTATTTTTGTTCCATCTCCTAATGTTTCAGAAGATCATCAAACAAAAAATGCACAAGCATTAACAAGTGTAGATGCTGCGTTGATGGTTAAAGATATTGATGCGCAAAATCAATTAGTGCCTGAAATAATAAATTTGTTAAACGATACTATTAAATGTAAAACTTTAAGTGAGAATATAAAAAAAATGGAACTTAGAGATTCTGCAGATATAATTGCAACAGAAGTTTTTAGAATAATAGATGAAAATTTAACTTCATGATATAAATGGTATACATTAAATTTATATTTTGAATTTCTGTTATTTGTAAGAATTTTAATAATTGCTTCAAATTCTGTGGATTTTGCAAAATCTCAAATCTATACTTCGGGAAGTATTTTCGCAAAAAAAATGCCTAATTTGCTCTTATCGTAGGAGAGGTATTTATCAGATAAAAAAGGAAGAAATATGTTTTAGTTACAAGAAATAACTTAATTTTGTAAGGAGTAATATACAGAAAATATGACAACAATTTTTATTGAAGAAAATAGCCCACAGGCAAAACAACTTCTTGAGTATATCAAGACTTTGCCTTTTGCAACGGTTATTGAAGAGAAAAAGGAGAATTTTCATGAGGCTGCTAAAGGGTGTAATGCCGTTCCAGCAAAGGTATTTACAGATGAGTTGCGCCGACGGATAGATCAATGGACAGAGGATAATGCGTGAAGTTGTAATATCCCAAACGGTTCAAGATAAAATTGGTGAACTAGAGTTGTTTCTAAAAGACGAATTGAAGCTCTCGGTGCAAGCAGCAAAACACCGTTGCGATAGAATGGACAACTTGTTTATCTCATTAGTTGGTGTAGCCGACTATTCTTTGTGTCGTTTTAAGAAATGGCGAATATTGGGGTATAGATGTGTGTCTTTTGAAAAAGACTGGATATTTGCTTATGAAATTTTCGAGGGTGGAGTTATTGTTAGAGATATGTGCCATGCCAAGTTGCTGAAAAAATAAATAATAGATGAAAATAGAAAAAAATAAAATATATTTTATTGGTATTGGCGGCATTGGCATGAGTGCGCTTGCTTCGTATTTTCGTGAATTAAATTATGAGGTGGCTGGTTATGACCGAGTGTCTACAGAGTTGACAACTGAGTTAGAGATCTTAGGTATAGATATTCATTATGAGGATAATATAGGAATGGTTTCAAGCCAATTTCTAGACAAAACTCAAACAATGATTGTTTATACTCCTGCTATCCCTAATGATCATACTGAATATATTTATTTTAAAAACAACGGATTTGAAATCTTTAAACGTGCCGAAATTTTAGGTAAACTTACAAATTTGAGGCATGGCATTGCTGTAGCAGGGACGCATGGAAAAACCTCTGTAAGTACAATCTGTGCTTGGATAATGAAAAATTCACAAGTTTCGTGCAGTGCTTTTTTAGGCGGAATTTCGAAAAATTTTGGTACAAATGTAATTATTGATGCAAAATCTGATAATATTGTAGTCGAAGCAGATGAATTTGATAGATCTTTTCATAGATTAACACCAAAATCAGCACTAATTACATGTATTGAAGCAGATCATTTAGATATTTATGATGGAATAGAAGATTTGAAAATAGCTTTTCTAGAATTTGCAGAAAAAATAAAACAAGATGGAGAACTTATTTTAAATGAATCTATAGATAGGACATTTTTTAGTAAACTAAATGAAACTATTAGTATCTACACTTATGGTCAAACTTCAAGCAATGATTTTAATATTGATG
>CAYJBL010000253.1:0-2920 GCA_964368115.1 uncultured Bacteroidales bacterium | reverse complement strand
TTACAAGATGCTTTGGAATACCATCTACAGGAATAATGTATGGAAGATTGATTTCTGTGCTAGTTGAGCTTGAAAGTTCAATTTTAGCTTTTTCAGCAGCTTCTTTTAGACGTTGAAGCGCCATTGGATCTTTTCTTAAGTCAATGTTCTCATCTTTCTTGAATTCATCTGCTAGCCAATCAATAATTACTTGGTCAAAATCGTCACCACCAAGGTGAGTATCTCCATTTGTTGATTTTACTTCAAAAACACCATCTCCAAGTTCTAAAATAGAAATATCAAATGTACCACCTCCAAGGTCGAATACAGCAACTTTCATATCACGATTTTTCTTGTCTAAACCATAAGCTAAGGCTGCTGCAGTAGGTTCATTTATAATACGTTTTACTGTTAATCCAGCAATTTCACCAGCTTCTTTTGTTGCTTGGCGTTGTGAATCATCGAAGTATGCTGGTACTGTAATTACTGCTTCAGTAACTTCATGTCCAAGATAATCTTCCGCTGTTTTCTTCATTTTTTGAAGTACCATCGCAGAAATTTCTTGAGGAGAATATTTTCTGTCGCCAATTTCAATACGTGGTGTATTGTTATCGCCCTTTACTACGTTATATGGTACTCTGTCTGTTTCTGTTTTTAAGTTATCGTATTTTTCACCCATAAATCTTTTTATAGAAAAGATAGTATTTACAGGGTTTGTAATTGCTTGGCGTTTTGCTGGATCTCCAACTTTACGCTCTCCATCTTTTAAGAATCCAACGATTGACGGAGTTGTTCTTCTTCCTTCGCTATTTGGGATAACTACTGGTTCGTTACCTTCCATAACTGCAACACAAGAGTTGGTTGTCCCTAAGTCTATTCCAATAATTTTACTCATTTTGTTTTATTTTAATTGTTATTATTATTCGTTATTTGTTTCTCCTTTGTCAATTGTTGTGCCACTTCCATTTTTTTTATTTTATGGCTTTATGTGTCAGAATTTGTATCTAAATTATACCATGATTTGTCGGTTTTTATGTCAAAATGTCAGAAAATGTATATTTTTGAATGTTTTGCTTGTAATGATAAAAAATAGAAAGCTTTCAAATCTCCTATTCTGTTATATAGTTGTTTGTTTGTTTGTTTGTTTGTTTGTTTGTTTGTGATTTGCAAAAAGCGAAAAGCAAATAGCGAACATCAAAAAGCGAAAAGCAAATAGCGAACAGCGAATTAAATCAAGCTTTGAAAGATATAATTTTTAGAATTAAATTAGTATGTACATATTTTTTGGTAGTCACAATATGTGCAATTTTCTTTTTTTGTTGTCTGAGTAAAACTATTATCGGGATCAAGAATCTCATTGAATAAACAATTTAAATGATCTTCTAGCGTATTAATAATACTATCCATATCAAATTGTTTGTTGTCAATTAAGATATTAGGACAATAATTATCAAGTAGCAAATTTATATTTAAAATTCCTGGAGATGAAATAATATTTTTTGATTTTGTATATAGATAACTATATAGTATAATTTGCAGTAAATTATTGGATTTATACAATCTATCTTGCTCAAATAACTTATCAATATTTTTAATATTTAAATCTGCTTTACCTGTTTTATAATCTAATATTATATGTTCTGCATTTTTATAATCAATGCGATCAATAAAACCTTTGATTTTGATATTCCGATCTGTGTCAAAAACATATTCAACGCTTTCTTCTAGTCCAATAATTTTAAATGGTAGATTATTCATATCATAATCAATCATATTGTTTATATAGACTTTTACAATACTTACAATGAGAGAGTTAATGTATTCATCAAGATTGTCAGATTCTTTTAGTTTATAAACTTTTAAAATGCTATATTTTAAAGCATTATTTATGTTTTCTTCATTGTTAATGCTAAGTAAATCTTTTTTGCAAATTTCTTTTCCAACTAAATCTTTATAAAGATAATACATAGAGTTGTGGAACAGATTCCCAAAAACCATAGCCTCGTTATCTTCATTAATTATTTCAGGAGCTTTAATATTTTCTATATAATTGAGATAAAATTTAAATTTGCAATTTAGGTATGCATTTATTGCAGAAGGACTTATTCCTCTATTGAAAATGTTTTTTAATATTTCAAATCCTTGTTTGGATATTTCTGCAGAATTTGGCTTTTTATTATCAAGGATTACATTATACCCGATATTTTTATCAGAAAACTTAATTTCTGGATTTGTATTTTTTAGTTCGTATTTAATTTGTGTTACAAACCTAGAAACTTCGGATTGTTTATCACTTGAATGTGAGTAATGTAATATTTTGATATCCTTTACTTTTTGTAAAATTCTATAAAAATAATAAGCAAAAATACTATCTTGAAATTCAATAGATGGAAGTTGATGAAAACGCCTTAAATTGTATGGGATTAAACTTTCTCCAGCCGATTTTTTGGGAAAATCACCTTCGTTCATGCTTAGCAATATAACACGATCAAAATCAAGATTTCGAGTTTCTAGAAACCCTAGAATTTGCATCCCAAGTAATGGTTCACCCTCAAAAGCAACACTTATACTGTTTAGCGATTTACGAAGTAATCGAGTGTATGTATCTTTTTTTATTTCTATTTCATCAAATAAACAGTCGTTCAGACTTGATATTCGTTGGTAAATTCGACTTAGAAATTCGGACTCTATCTTTAAATTTTCGTTTTGAAAAATATTGTTTAATGTTGTTTCACATATTTTAAGAAAGTAATTTGATAAACTTAAAGTGTCAGATTTTTTTGAAAATATCAAAGCTAAAATTTCATAGTCTTCAACTATGATATCCGCATTTAAATAGGTAGTACCAAGATTTACAAGTTCATTTATTTTATTATCACTGTCTTGGATTTTGTCCTTTATGAATGGATGTCGAATGATATTAAAAACATCTTTATAGTAA
>CAYJBL010000252.1:0-2932 GCA_964368115.1 uncultured Bacteroidales bacterium | reverse complement strand
TTCAAAATGTTTCATTTTTAATATTTTTGCGTGCTACTAAGTTTCAACCCTATGAAACCCCATTACACATTTGACAATAAGGGCACAAAAGTACTCTTATTTATGCAATTTTACAAATCATTTAATCACAAAATAATATATCTTTGTAATTCAAACATAAAATTACCATGGAATATACAATTAGACTAGCTGAGGAAAAAGATTTTGCAAAGATTTTAGAATTCATCAAAGAACTTGCTGAATTTGAAAAAGCTGCAGACAAAGTAGTTAATACTGTAGAAGATATGAAACAAGAACAAAATCTTTTTGGTTGTTTTGTTGCTGTCGACGAAAACGATAATTTACTAGGTATGGCTCTCTATTTTTTCTGCTATTTTACATGGGTTGGAAAGTCATTATACCTCGACGATTTGTTTGTTAAACCTGAATACAGAAAATTTGGTATTGGCTCTGAGCTTTTAAGCAATATCTTTCAACTTGCAAAAAAAGAAAAATGTCGCAGATTAAGATGGCAAGTAATTAATTGGAACGAAAATGCAATTAATTTATACAAGAAATTTGGCGCTACTATTGATAATGAATGGAGTAACTGTGATTTTGATCACATTCAAATTTCAGAATTTTAGATTGCAATTAGGCGTTAAGAAATACTGAGATAAAAACAAAAATCCCAAAAAATATAATTACCACGCCAGTTATTCTATTTAGATATAATATTCTTCGTAAGCGAAATTTACTTCTAAACATACTTACTATACTTGTTAAGGTAAACCACCATAAAGACGCTCCTGCTAATATTCCCGCGATTAGTAATAAAACGGAGGCTGTATTAGATTCTGTTCCGACTAAACCAAATCCTGCAAAAACTGCGATAAAAACAAATAAATACATTGGATTAGAAATAGTTAATGCGAAGAATGAGGCAAAATCTCCCCAAAGTTTTTTATTTTTCTTCTTTGGCTGTCGTACTTGTTTTGCTGGATTTGTAGTTACAAGTTTAGCACCCATAATAGCCAAAACAACAGCTCCTATTATTTTTAATGCATCTTGATATTCAATCAATGAGTCGATAACAACAGAAACACCAAAGCCTGCTAAAATTGCAAAAACTCCATCTGCTGTCGCTGCTCCGAGACCAGATACAAATCCAGCTTTTTTACCTTTCATAATTGTGCGCTGAATACACAACACTCCAATCGGTCCTAATGGTATTGATGCAGATAAACCTACAATTATTCCTTTTAACAAATACTCTATTGCCATTTATACAATTTTACAAACTATTTTTCTTATTCTAAAATAAATCCTATTTTTCGAAAATTTTAGAAAGCACAAAGGTAATGCAACAAAAGATAAATAAAAGCGAACTAAAAGATTTTTTAGATACAAAATACATCAAATTTGCAAATTATGATTTTATTAGCTCTGATCCGATATCTATTCCGCATAGATTTAATAAAAAGGAAGATATTGAAATTAGCGGTCTAATCACGGCATCTATTGCTTGGGGACAAAGAAAATCTATAATTAATAATGCGACTAAATTTATGCAATTGATGGACGACTCTCCTTTCGATTTTGTTATTAATCACCATGAATCTGACTTATTGAAGCTAAAAAAAGCTGTTCATCGTACATTTAATGGAGAAGATTTATGCTTTTTTGTTCGCTCGCTAAAGAATATATACACAAAATACGAATCATTAGAAGATGTTTTTTACGTGAACAATTCTATTTTTGATGGGCTCGCAAATTTTTATGATACTTTTTTCTCTATTCCACATACTGCGCGAACAACACGACAAGTTGCAAATGTAAAAAAAGGTTCTGCAGCAAAGCGTCTAAATATGTTTTTGCGATGGATGGTTAGAAAAGATGTATATGGTGTTGACTTTGGTATTTGGAACAAAATTAAATCGCATAATTTACATATCCCACTTGACGTTCACTCTGCTAGAATTGCTAGAATGTTAGGACTTTTACATAGAACGCAAAATGATTGGAAAGCAGTTGTTGAATTAACAAATAATCTAATCGAATTCGACCCTATTGATCCAATAAAATACGATTTCGCTCTATTTGGAGTTGGGGTAAACGAAGATTTTTAATTACTATGACCGAATCTACTTTTAAATTTAAACAATTTAGCGTCAAACAAAATAATGATGCTATGAAAATTGGCACAGATGCAGTTATTCTTGGTGCATTTTGTAAGCCTGAAAACGATGTTAAACATATTTTAGACATTGGTACAGGAACTGGGATTATTGCTCTTATGATGGCACAAAAAACAACTGCACAGATTGATGCTATAGATATAACAAAATCGGCATCTGATTTGGCTGCTGAGAATTTTGCAAACTCGCAATGGAAAAATAGGCTTAGTGCAATTAATGTAGACCTAAAAATCTTCAATCCACAACATAAATACGATTTAATTATTTCAAATCCACCTTTTTTTGATTCTGGAATGAAAGCCCCTATTTTAAGTCGAGCAACAGCTAGACATACCGATAATCTAACATGTAATGATATTTTCAAATTTGCAAAAATGCATCTGAATAATAATGGAAAGTGCTTTGTTATTTATCCTGCCAATCAAGAAACCAAAATAATAGAAATTGCCAAAGATCACAAACTATTTATTACAGACAAATTGAATATATTCCCTAAAGAAAACTACGACATAAAAAGAATAATCATTGGAGTATCTATAAATCAATCAGAAATATATGAATCAAATTTAAATATTGAAAAGGAAAATAGACACGACTACACAGACGAATATATAAGTCTTACTAAAGAGTTTTATCTAAAATTTTAGATAAAAAAAAGGTGCTACAACTGTAACACCTTTAGAGTAGCGGAGACAGGACTCGAACCTGCGACCTCCGGGTTATGAGCCCGACGAGCTACCAACTGCTCTACCCCG
>CAYJBL010000251.1:2676-2939 GCA_964368115.1 uncultured Bacteroidales bacterium | reverse complement strand
TATATATTTATGAAATTTTTCCGCCAATTGATTGATTGCATTTTCTTTTATTTTTCGCAAATCTATATCTGTAAATTTTGCTGAGAGCATTTTTTGCCAAACTGTTTTATCTGCTACAAATTTCTTTAGTTCAACCTCTATCTGTCCTGCAAGATTTCTGTATGGTGTTTTTGCTAACTTTATTGTTTTTATTGACCCTTCGTCAATCAAACGTGTCGGAAGATTCGTGCTTCTTGTTACACATACTATAATATTTCCATTTA
>CAYJBL010000251.1:812-2666 GCA_964368115.1 uncultured Bacteroidales bacterium | reverse complement strand
AGTTATCCATATAAAAGTGAGATAAACGAATTTAAAGCCAAAAATCTAGAAAAAGATAAAATTATTAAGGATAAATTGATAGGAATTAAAGCTCAATATTTGATATTTGAATCAGGCGACGTTGTAAATATTCGAAAACATGGTGGATTTAAGATAAAACTTAAGGTAGATTGATATGTTGTCGGAAGATTCGTGCTTCTTGTTACACCTACTTTAATATTTCCAGTTATTGCAAGATATACATAATGATCTACTAAAGAATTATTGCGAGCCCAATCCATATCTCTTGATATTCCAATATGTGCCATGTCTTTCTCTGGAAACAATACCCCAGCATCACACTCTGGCAATGTTGAGAAACAATTATAGCAATAGCCTTGATTATAGGATTTATTTGTTTTTGTCGAACAATGAATACAATTTATTTGATCTTGATATTCAATTTCTATTTCCTGACCAATATATTGATTCATAAATATTTCTTTCTCACCAAGTGTCAAAAAATACTTTATTGGATCTGCTTGTTCAACTCGCATTTTGCTTATATTTCCTATAAATTCCATTTTACTTTTTACTTGGTCTATCAAAAAATATGTTTTTAGAATTTACTGCTAATCCTATTCCGTAAATAATTTTCACATCATCCGAGAAAATTTTCATTTCACGAACAGCCATTCCTGCTGTAAAAAACACTCGGTTATCTATTCTAAAATCTGCAGCTATACTTACTGCCGAACCTATTGCAATCCCCAAGTCTCCTGTATTAAATACACACGGAATATCTTTATGTTTATTTTTATTCTCACAATTCTCCATTCCACATAAACCACAGTAAGCTAATCCTAAAGGTGCAATTTTAGCTCCTAACAATATTAAAGCATCTGCTTTTCTCATATTTTCAGCATCACGGAAAAAGAATTCTTGCTGTTCACGAGCTCCAATCTGCTCCATTACTTGTGCAATTTTCTCAAGATCGTCTCCTATAATTATCGCAGATTCTAAATTATTTACACCACGACCTTTAGGGGCTGTTATTGCCGCACAAACAATTTGCTTTGCAATATTTTCTACTGTTTCTGTTTTATAATCGTATCCTTTAATTATCATAATTTAAGCTTTAATATTTTATCAACAAGCACATTAGCCAACTTTTCTTTTGATTGAATTGTCCAACCAGCAATATGAGGCGATAATATAACATTGTCGGATTTTGCCAAAAATTTAAACTCCTCTTTTTCTGTCATATCAAAAGTTTTTTCAAATGAAAACTCTTCATATTCGATAACATCAAGAGCAGCAGCACATACTTTGCCTGTCTCCAGTGCTGCAACCAGATCAAGTGTTTTTACTACTGGTCCACGGGCTGTATTTATCAATATTATTTTTTTAGCAAAAGAATTAATAAATTCAGCATCTACCATATATTTTGTTTCATCGGTTAGTGGGACATGTAAACTTATTACATCAGCATTTTCAAATATATACTCAATGGAACATTCTTTTATTTTATCTGTTCCAAACCCCTTTTTATACTTATCATAAGCAATGATTTGGCAGTCAAAACCAGCTAATTTCTTAGCAAAACTACTACCCATGTTTCCATATCCAACTATTCCAACTGTTAAGCTATTCAACTCCACACCTCGATTTTCTTCGCGCTTCCATTCTCCTATTTTCACTTGTCTATCTGCACGATTTAGATTGTTCAGTAAATTTAATAACATGCCAACAGCATGCTCTCCTACTGCATCCATATTTCCTTCTGGGGAATTTAAGCACTCAATATTTTTTTTCTTGCAATAATCAGTATCTATACTTTCCATCCCAGCCCCCACACTAGCAATAAATTTTAGA
>CAYJBL010000251.1:321-802 GCA_964368115.1 uncultured Bacteroidales bacterium | reverse complement strand
CTACTTCTTATCACAAAACCAATAAATTTATTCGCCTCTTGCAGCAATTCATCTCTACTACAAGATATTCCATCAATAATTTCGAATCCATTTTCTTTTAATTCGGATATAATAATCTGATGAACAGTATCTATTATTGCTATTTTTTTCATTGAATATATTATCTAGTGCAAAAGTAATTATTTTGAAGTTTATTACACAAAAAAACGACTATCAAGATTTTAAGTTTGATAGCCGTTTCCACGCATTATTTATTATGAGTTAAAAATACATGCGTACTCCGAAAGTTATCGGATTCAGGTTAAGAGATTCTGTCGATGGGGCTATTGTGGGTATTGAGTTCGTTTTTGATGAAAATACACTTCCTTCGTTAAATAATGTATTAAAGTCATATTGTGCGAATATCTCGAAATCATCGTATCCTAAAATTAATTTTGCTCCATATCTAAACATACTTAAATTATGATCTCCTCTATCTTTG
>CAYJBL010000251.1:0-311 GCA_964368115.1 uncultured Bacteroidales bacterium | reverse complement strand
ATTTTTGATTTTTCGTATTTGTATTTAAATTGTCCTCCCAAACGATAACCTGCATACGCGCCTACTCCTATTTTAAAATCTTTATCCTCTCCAAAATGAAATGTTGGAATTATGCTTGCATTTACATACGGCACCATTAGTCTACTCTTTTTATAATCAGTATTCTGTAAATCGCTTTGTATCAGAACAATATCATCTCCATCTTCCACAGCAATTGTTTTTTCATCCTGATATTTAAAATTATACCAAGAAAAATCTATAAGAAAATCAGTCGAAAACCACCCTCTTTTATTTGTATAAGTAACTCCTGT
>CAYJBL010000250.1:0-2953 GCA_964368115.1 uncultured Bacteroidales bacterium | reverse complement strand
ACCCATTTGCATCAGACACTGTTATGTTATAGATACTATTGTTAGGAACATTTTGGCTATATGCTACACCTGCTGAAAATGCATTTGGTCCACTTCCAAAATCTACTACATAATCTGCTGGTGTTCCGTCTGAATCTACTACATTGAACGATACTGCGTATTCTGTATCGCCATTACAAACATTATCTACAAAATCCTCTACTTCGATGAAATCGTTTACGGTGATGGTAATTTGATCATTCCCTACACAACCTTCAACTGCATATGTAACATTCCATACTCCAGGGCCTGCAACTGCTGGATTAAACAAACCATTATCATTTAAAGATCCTGCAGGTGCATTTGTTGTCCAATCTCCACCTCCATACGTTGTTTCCAATGCTACTGGAGCTGCGTTAAAGCAAATAGGATCGAGAGGAGTAATTGTTGGCGCGTCGACAACAACAACTTCTGTTGTTACTACAATCGTATCGCATGGAAAAATAACACTTGCTGTATATGTTGTTGTTACAGTTGGATTTGCATCAAAATTAAAAACATCCTCTAGTCCATTACTCCATTCCACCCTAATATCTTCGAGTGGATAAGATGCAGTTTCTAGGAAATTTAAATTTAAAGTAATATTTGCAGTTTCTCCATTACAAATTGGAGAATTATTAACTATTGTTGGATTTAGCGGATATGGTTCAATAATATCTATTGTATATGTATCTGCTACAGGATTACAAGGACATCCGTTTTCTACCGTAATCGTTATTGTTTCGGTTCCGTTTTCACCTTCTCCAAATGGAAATGTTTCGAAAGGGACTTCTAATACTTCAACACCTGAAGGAATTGTATATGATGTTTGTAATTCAGAATAATCTGTACCCATTGTTGCTGTTCCTCCAATAGATATTTCAACTGGTACAGGAACATCTAGCTGAGAGCCTTCATCACGAGCAAATCTTAATACACCTGGACACCCTCTAATAAATTCTAAACTATTATCGTGCGCATTATATCCCGACACATTATAGGTTACACCTGATGTAAAACTGTTAGCTTTTAAAAACACTGCCGAATCATAAGAACTATCACCAACGTCTGCTACTGCTAACTTAATACTATAAACAGCACAAGCAGTCACATCTATTTCAGCAGTTAATGTTGTTGTCATTCCATCGTATTCTATATGACCACCACCAACGTTATCCACATAAAACTCTGGATAATCATTTGGATCATCATCATTTACATTGTTAATTGTAACTGGAGTTGTCGTACCTGGAATCAATGCAATATTTTGATTTACATATCCTTCAGGACCTCCTGATAATAAAAAAGCAAAAACATCATTAAAACTTGAGTTTGCATATTCTGGATACTCGTCACTTGCAAAAACATACTCAAATTGAATAACATCAGAAGCTGGGATAAAGTTAAAACTTAATACTGCAGCATCGTTAGTACTCTGAGGCGCGACAATAGCATTAAGGTCTGTATTTCCTGGTTGCCCCATATTTCCTGTTACAC
Source organism: uncultured Bacteroidales bacterium (assembly GCA_964368115.1). GTDB lineage: Bacteria > Bacteroidota > Bacteroidia > Bacteroidales > ML635J-15 > Bact-19. Next base: position 1,438 of record CAYJBL010000250.1, on the reverse strand, counting down.
TTCCACTATTGTTTGGACCTGGAGCATCGCTTACTCTACCAGAAGATAAAATAATCCCCGATTGAAAATCTAATCCTGGAATCCCATTCTCGAAATAACCTATAGACTCGTCATCTCCTGTATACTGTACATTTATTGCAGTAAGACACCCTGATAACAACACATCTTCTACAAGTTCTTGCGGTGTCATTGTTCCAACTTCAGTTGATATAACTTTTGGCTGAGGTGGAAGCATCTCTTCCGACACACACATACTAAAGCTATTTGTTGTTGGTTCTTCTAAAGTCCAAAATCTAACTAAAATTTGTTTTGCTACCAATTCATCTTGTGGCCAAATTATCATTTTAGCTTCGGTATCGCGAAAAGCGTCACACTTTACTTCAACCCAATCACCATTTTCCAGAGCATAAATTGCCAAACCAACAAAATTTTCTTCTTCAAACTGCAATCTTATTGTTGCTCGACCTGCCGAAGTTGTAGAAAATGTAAAGTAAGAACTAACTCCTGGATACATACGATTACAATTTGGTTCAGGAAGATCTAAGCCCGATGAGTGATCGAAAGTATAATTAATAAATTCACACGACTCATCAAGGGTAACTTGCGTGGGCGCGTTGTAGTTGCTGCTAAGCATCGTCTGACCTATGCCATAAAAACATGCTAAAATCAGACTTGCTGTTAAGATAAAAGATTTCACCATAATATAATTATTTAACTAAATTAGATTTCTTAAATTGAAAAAGACAAATTTAAATATTTTTCAACAATTCACAAGTTTTTTACAATGTAAAAGACAATTGTTTATAATATTTCGTTGCCTAATGTTTAGAAATAAATCTAATTAATAAAGTTTTTTTTGGGGAAGTTCAGTTAGTTTTGCAAAAAATACCTAGAAAAATTGGAAAAAAATATAATTGCTGGCTTAAATAATATTCAAGGCGAGGCTGTTTTGTATGGAGACGGACCAAGTTTGGTAATTGCAGCTGCAGGCTCTGGAAAGACTAGAGTATTGACACATAAGATTGCTCATCTCATAGAACGAGGATTAAGGGCAAATCGAATAATGGCACTAACTTTCACAAACAAAGCCGCAGAAGAAATGAAAGAAAGAATTGATGCTCTATTAGGAAATTCAATATCTCGCTCCATATGGATGGGAACATTTCACTCTTTATTTGGAAAAATTTTACGCCTTGAAGCCGAAGTTCTAGGATTTACTAAAAATTTCACCATTTACGACTCTTCAGATTCATTAAATCTTGTAAAATCTATCATCAAAGAACTAAATTTAGATCCTGAGGCATATAAGCCTAAACCTATTTCTAACAGAATTTCATCATGCAAAAACAATCTAATGATACCAGAAGCTTATGCTCAAAATAATAGTTTGTTGATTGATGATGAGAAAAATAATAGACCTGAATTTGCAAGAATATAC
>CAYJBL010000249.1:0-2970 GCA_964368115.1 uncultured Bacteroidales bacterium | reverse complement strand
AACAATTTCAATTCAAACACTACTTACAGCCTAAATTTCAATGATGCTATTGCTGATATTAACGAAGGAAACAAACTAAACAGCTATGTATATGCTTTTTCTACTGGAAACCATATAGATTCGCTATCTTTTTCTGGATATATTCTTGATGCATTCACAAAAAAACCGATCGAAGACATTTGGATTATCCTACACAACAACCTATCTGATAGCGCAATAATCAAAAATACTCCAACATATATAACCAAAGTAAATTCTAAAGGCGAATTTATCATTCCTTTCGTGAAAGACTCTACATACAAAATTTATGCACTAAAAGACAATAATTCTAATTTCTTATTTGACTTACCTAATGAAAGTATCGGATTTATTGATAGCATATTTAAGCCATCTATCGAAAAAATATCTCTAAATGATTCCTTAAATACAGATTCTTTAAAAAATAAAAAAACTTACTACAAAAACATACCTAACAATATTGAAATTTTAATTTTTGCAGAAAATCTACAATCTCAATATATATCATCTCAAAAACGAATAAACAATAAGCACTTACAACTAGCATTCAATTCTACACAATACGAAAAATACAAGATTATTGTTCCAGAAGATGAACATGCAATTTTTTATGCAGAACCAAATCCTGACTCTATTTCTATTTTTCTTCAGAATAAATCTCTTTTCAACAATGATTCTATAAGATTATTTGTTGAATACCAAGATCCAATATATTTAGACTCAATCAAACTTGATACTTTAATTTTCAGATCACCAGAAAATGATTTTACTGATTCTATTGCAAAATTAAAATATTCAATTACAAATACATTACCTCCTGATACTCAAATAAAGATATTCTCCAAATACCCAATTGCCACATACAATGAGAAAGCTATAAGCTTATTTAAACAACAAGATTCGTTATATATCGAAGAAAAAGTAAAAATTAGAAAAGATTCCCTATGCCCTCTTGCCGTAATAATTGAAGCCAACTTTCTCGAATCTGAAAAATATAAATTAAGCATTGATTCTACATTTATAACCGACATCTACGATTTGACTAGCAACTGTGACAGCCTAAATTTCACAGTTTATACAAACGACAACTATGGCGAATTTAATATTGCTTTTTCTGACACGAATAAACAATATATTGTACAACTCATAAATGGAGAAAATATTAAATACGAGCAATTATCAGAAAATGGCCATATTGCATTTAAATATATAGAAAAAGGTAAATATAGAATTCGGGCTATTGAAGATCGTAATAATAATGGGCGCTGGGACAGCGGTCACTACGCGAAAAAGCAACATGCCGAAAATGTTTTTTATTATCCTGAAGAATATGAAATTAGGAGTAAGTGGATTAACGAAATAAATTGGGATCCAAAAACTGACATAAAAAAATGAAAAAAGTTTTAATAATAAGTTATTATTGGCCCCCATCTGGAGGCATTGGAGTTCACCGCTGTTTAAAGTTTGCTAAATACTTACGAGAATATGGCTGGGAACCTGTAATTTACGCTCCACTTAATGCAGAATATCCATATTTTGACGAAACAAATTTCGAGCATATACCCGAGGGCATAACAATTTTACGAAAAAAAATTATTGAGCCTTTTAATCTTTTCAGAAAAATTTCTGGCAGAAAAAAAAATGAATCTGCAAATCCAGTATACGTTCGTGAAAAGAAAATTAGTAAAATCGATAGCCTTGCAATATGGATTCGCGGCAACTTATTTATTCCTGATGCACGATGCTTATGGATACGACCTTCTGTTAGGTTCTTAAAAAAGTACCTCAAAACCAATCCTGTTGACGCTATATTTACCGATGGCCCTCCTCATACAAATACAGAAATTGGTCGTAGACTATCTGAAGCCACAGGTATACCATGGATTATGGATTTCCAAGACCCATGGACTCAAGTCGATTATTACGATATGCTAAAAATTGGCAATATGGCCAATAAACGCCATCATAAATTAGAACAAAAAGCTTTTAGAGCCGCAAAAAAAACAACCATTGTTAGCCCAACTTGGAAAAAAGACCTCGAATCTATTGGGGCAAAAAATGTTGATGTTATTGTTTGGGGATATGATGAAGACGATTTTAAAAGTATCGACAAAACCAGAGACGAAGATTTTAGCATTGTACACGCAGGTCAACTAGGATACGACCGACGCCCAGATATTTTTTTAAAAGTCTTAGGTGAAATAAAAAAGGAAAATCCAGAGTTTGCAAATAAATTAAAATTAAAATTCGCTGGTACAGTCGACTACGAAATAGTTGAAATGATAAAAGCGAATGGGCTGCTTGATAATTATAATCCACTAGGAAATATTTCTAGACCTATGGCTATAAATCTTACGACAAAAGCCCATATTCTACTTCTACCATTAAATATTGCAGCAAATGCAAAAGGTCGTATCCCTGGTAAACTATTTGAGAATTTACGTGCCGAAAGACCCATACTTTGCCTCGGACCTTTAGACAGTGATGTAGCTAAAATAATTGAAAACACAAATACAGGTAAAACCTTCGAGTACAACGACTACGACAATTTAAAAAACTATATTCTTGATATTTTCACCAAATTCCAAAACAAAGAAAACATCATACAATCTCGTAATATTGAACAATATACGAATAAAAACTTAACAGCAAAATTAGCTGAATTTTTAAATAAAATAATCTAATAAAATTATGGCAAAAATACTAATCATAGACGATGAAAGAAGCATCAGAAGTAGCTTACAGGACATATTAACTTTTGAAAACCATAGTGTTGATTCTGCTGAAGATGGTAAAACCGCTTTAGAGAAAATAAAAACAAATACTTATGATATTATATTTTGCGATATTAAAATGCCACAAATGGATGGTATTGAAGTTTTAGAAAGAATTATGATATTAAATCCAGAAATACCTGTCATTATGATGTCGGGACACGGCACAATAGATACA
>CAYJBL010000248.1:0-3014 GCA_964368115.1 uncultured Bacteroidales bacterium | reverse complement strand
AAAATCAAGCATAGAGTTTCTTATCAATAAATTTGAACAGAAAAAATGTGTCAAAATAATCAATTTAACCTTAGTAATAATTATGCTTATAGCAAGTGTCATAACTGTAAGTAATTATAAAAAAATATGTAGGGATGAACGTATCTTATGTGATTTACTTAAAACTGATTCAATACCACATGGCTCAAAAGTATACATTCATAGTGATATGAGAGAAGATTGGTCACTTATTATGTATTGGCAAAGATATAAGAATATTACACTTGTTGGCGATGCAACAAAAACAGACTACTACTTAATAGAAAATAAATTAGTTACACCAATTACCCCAGACTCTACCTACCTAAAACTTTATTCAGGAGATAATTTTTCCATATATTCACGTTAGATAAAGTATAAATTCGGTATTTGTCAATATTAATATTTTAGTTTTATTTGTGTAAACAAAAAAATATATAATATGCAAACTGTAATCACTAATATTAAGGAACTTATAGGAGTAAATGAATCTTCGAAATTACTATTAAAAGGAAAAGAAATGTCGGACTTAAATGCAATAAGTGATGCATTTTTGATTATTGAAGGTGAATTTATAAAAGATTACGGTAAAATGTCTGATTTTTCGGAAGATTTATTAGGAAATGATGACGAGTATCAAGAAATTGATGCAAGTGGAAAAATTGTTATGCCATCATTTTGTGATTCACATACTCATATTGTTTATGCAGGAAGCAGAGAAATAGAGTACAGCGATAAAATTCGTGGCTTAAGTTACGAAGAAATAGCAAAAAGAGGAGGAGGGATATTAAATTCTGCAAAATTATTGCATGAAACAAGTGAAGATGAATTGTATGCACAATCATTAGAAAGGATTCATGAGATAATGGGACAAGGAACAGGAGCAGTAGAAATCAAAAGTGGATATGGCTTAAATCCAGATGATGAAATAAAAATGTTGAGAGTGATAAAACGATTAAAAGAGTCGACTCCATTAGTAATTAAATCAACATTTTTGGGTGCACATGCATTTCCAATAGAGTACCGTGAAAATCCAGATGAATATGTAGATTTGGTTATAAATGAAATGATTCCAAGAATTGCAGCAGAAGATCTTGCAGATTATATTGATGTTTTTTGTGATAAAGGATTTTTTACTGTAGAACAGACAGATCGTATATTGATGGCTGGAATAAAATATGGCATGCGTCCAAAAATCCATGCAAACGAACTTGCAAAATCTGGTGGTATACAAGTTGGAGTAAAATACAATGCACTATCTGTAGATCATATTGAATATACAGAAGAAGAGGAGATGCAATTGTTATTAGAAAGCGAAACAATGCCAACGGTTCTACCAGGTGCAGCATTTTTCTTGAATATGCCATTTGCTCCAGCGCGCAAAATGATTGATTGTGGTTTGCCAGTTGCTTTTGCTAGCGATTATAATCCTGGTTCGTCTCCTTCGGGGAATATGAAACTGATGATGTCGTTTGCTTGTGTAAACTATAGATTGCTTCCAGAAGAAGCAATAAACGCAACGACAATCAATACTGCATACGCTATGGGCGTTAGTGATATTGTGGGAAGTATTACTAAAGGTAAGGTAGCTAATTTGATTGTAACAGAGGATATTCCAAATTATAATTTCTTACCTTATGCTTATGGGTCTGATTTGATAAATACAGTAATTCTTAAAGGTCAAATTTTATAATAATTTTATCATTTGTATTCTAAAATATAAATGAAACTAACATGAAAAATATAAAACGAACATTATCTACAGCATCCGTATTTTTTGTATTGGTGATGCTTTTTACTGTATTTTCTTCGTTTTTTGAATATATTTTAGAGCCAAATAAAGAAATCTCAAAACTTATTTACTTTAGCGATATTATAGTTAGTTTCATAATATTAGCTGATCTAATATATGAATTTACAAAAGCTAAAAAAAAGATGGAGTTTTTTAAAAAAACTTGGATTGCTATTATAGCAATTTTACCTCTTTTTATTTTCTGGGAAGATTTATATTTTTTGAATAGAATTTTACGATTTGTGCTAATATTCTTCGTTATTAAAGACTTAGGTGATACATCAAAAGGGAAATATAATCCATTATTAAGTTCTGCACTTATTGGTTTTGTGATAATCATAGTATGTTGTATATTGATACTTTACTTTGAAACAGCACCAGATTCTAATATAAAAACAGCATTAGATGCGGTTTATTGGGCTGTTGTTAGTGTTGCAACTGTAGGATATGGAGATTTATATCCTGTTACAGATGGTGGGAAAATCTATAGTGTTGATATTTACAGGAGTAGGAGTGTTTGCATCTATAATAACAAGCTTAGCTGGTCGAATTGTAAAAAACAAAGAAAAATAGGCATTTTTCTAGGCTAAAATAATTCTCGAACAAAAATAAATAGTATATAACAGGAAATAAATAACTTTAAAACTGTTCCCATTAATAGGCCTATAAATGCCCCCAAGGCAGCCTTTAAGGATCTACTTGTTATATCAATATTTTCGTTTGTTTCTTTTTTAAGCTTGCTAAGGTACATATATTCGCCAATGAAAGCACCGATAAATGGGAAAATAAATATTCCGATTATTCCAGCGAATAAGCCAATTATTAGACCAATTCCGCTACCTCGAGTTCCCCATTTAGATCCACCAAATTTTTTAGTTCCCCACACAGGAACAATAAAATCAAGTATTGTAACTATTACAGCTAAAGAGGCAGTAACGATTAATGTGTGTGTTGAGATTTCAGCATAATCTGATAAGTGCAAAAGCAATAACCCGATGAAACTTAGTGGTGGCCCTGGTATCACAGGTAAAATACATCCAATTATACCTCCAATGATCAGTAAGCAACCAAAGATAAGTAGAATAGTGTCAACGCCCATATAAATAATTTTTTAGAATCTTAATCTCTTAATTTTTTCACACTCAACCCATCCTTGTTTACCATCGCTTAGCTTAATTTGATACCAATTGTTTGTAGAATCGTT
>CAYJBL010000247.1:0-3045 GCA_964368115.1 uncultured Bacteroidales bacterium | reverse complement strand
CATCAAGCCTACTATTATTTTACTTTTTACCCCCATGTTTTTTTGTTTTTACTAAATAAAATTGTATTTCCTTTCTCTTTTTCGGCTGCAAGAAGGATTTCCGACACCGCACCAAACACATAGCACTCTATCAAACAGCACATTAATCATTAATATTTGCAAATATATGTTATAAAAATGTATATTTCAGTATTTTCGGAAAAAAAATTATTTTTCATCTGCTATTTATTTTATTTCTATTTTATAGGTCAGTTGGTTCAAAATAAGTTTGGCGTAAAATTCAATGAGTATTTTTCACGTTCGTTTCATTAGCGAAATAATTTACTTAATTTTGTCAATCATAAAATTTGTACAAATGGATTACAACAGAATAATAGAGTCGGCATGGGAAAATCGCGATTTACTGAACGATATAGAAACACAATCGGCAATACGCGAGATTATTGATTTACTAGACAAAGGACAATTACGAGTAGCCGAAAACATAGGTGATACATGGCAAGTAAACGATTGGATAAAGAAGGCTATTATATTGTATTTTCCGATACAGAAAATGCAAAAAATGGAACTTGGTATTTTCGAATATCACGATAAAATGCCACTAAAAAGGGATTATGATAAATTAGGAGTTAGAGTTGTTCCAAATGCTGTTTCGCGTTATGGTTCGTATTTAGCTTCAGGGGTAATAATGATGCCATCGTATGTAAATATTGGCGCTTATGTTGATAGCAACACAATGGTCGACACATGGGCAACAGTAGGTTCGTGTGCACAAATAGGTAAAAATGTGCATCTATCTGGTGGTGTTGGAATTGGTGGAGTTTTAGAGCCAGTACAAGCCTCGCCAGTAATTATCGAAGACGATTGTTTTATTGGCTCAAGATGTATTGTTGTCGAAGGTGTTAGAGTTGGAAAAGAGGCAGTGCTAGGAGCTAATGTTGTTATCACAAGTTCGACAAAAATACTAGATGTTTCTTCCGAAAATGTAATCGAATACAAATCGTATATTCCAGAACGTTCGGTTGTGATACCTGGAAGCATACCTAAAAAATTTCCTGCTGGAGAATTTCATGTTCCATGTGCTCTAATAATCGGACAACGAAAAGAATCGACAGATAAAAAAACATCTCTAAACAACGCGCTTAGAGAATATAATGTAAGCATATAAACCATGAAAATCGGATTTGACGCAAAAAGAGCTTTTGTAAATAAAAGTGGATTAGGAAATTATAGCCGCGACCTAATTAGAGCGCTGTACAATTTTTATCCAAACAACGAATATCTACTTTTTAGCCCTCAATCCGAAACTGTACTACTCGAACCTGAGTATCTTAAAAACACTATATCGCCAAAAACAAATTGCAAAATTCAACAACAAATTTGGCGAACTTACAAAATCACAAACGAGATAAAAAACCATAAATTAGATATTTATCATGGTTTAAGCAACGAATTGCCCGCTAATATTGGCAAAGCAGACACTTTAAAAATTGTTACAATTCATGATTTAATATTCTTAAAACTACCTTATTTATACTCGTTTATCGACAGAAAAATTTACTATAAAAAGTTCTACAACGCATGTAAGATTGCAGATATTATTATCGCAACCAGCAATCAAACAAAAACAGATATTATTAATTTTTTTGGCACCGATCCTCAAAAAATCGAAGTTGTTTACCAATCGTGTAATAAGATTTTTGAACAAAAAATTGACGCAGACAAAATAAATAGCATTAAGAGTAAGCACTGTCTTCCTGAGAATTACATTTTAAGCGTAGGTACAATCGAAGAACGTAAAAATACCCTCAAAATTCTTGAAGCTATCCATTTACAAAAAATTGATACTAAACTTGTGTTGGTTGGCAGAAAAACTAAGTACTACGATAAAATTAAAACTTATGCCGAAAAGTATGGATTAGAAAATAAGTTACTTTGTTTAGACCAAGTTGCAACCGACGAACTTCCTGCAATTTACCAAGCCGCAAAATTATTTGCATATCCATCTATATACGAAGGCTTTGGCATTCCGATTCTTGAAGCTTTTAATTCAAATATTCCTGTACTCACATCAAATATTGGGAGTACTGCCGAAATTGCAGGAGACGCAGCCATTAAAATAGATCCACTAGATACAAAAAAAATTGGTGCAGAAATTTTATCTATTTTGCAAGATAAAAATTATGCTATGCAACTTGTAAAACTTGGCGAAGAACGTAGAACATTATTTAACAATAAAACTGTCTGCGACAATATGGCAAAAATATATAATCAACTATAAAACAGTCACTATACCAAATCAACACAATGAAAAAAATTATTTCAGACACTATCAAAACATTATCAATTGGAGGCACAATACTCTATCCTACCGACACCATTTGGGGAATAGGTTGTGATGCAACAAACGAAAAATCGGTAAGCAATATTTTCACTATCAAACAGCGAAACGAAAGCAAAAGCATGCTTATACTTGTCAGCTGCGTAGATATGCTAAAAAACTATGTCGAGAGTATTCCAGAAATAGCGCATCACCTAATAGAAACCACAACAAGTCCGCTAACGATAATATATCCAAAGGCAAAAAATATAGCAAAAAATCTTATTGCTCCAGATGGAACAATTGGAATTAGGATACCTAAAAACGAATTTCTAATAAAACTTATCGATTCATACCAAAAACCAATTGTTTCGACCTCGGCAAATATTGCAAGCCACAACTCTCCTATTGGATATTTCGACATATCGAACGAAATAAAAATGGCAGTCGACTATATAGTTCCGATAGAACTTGAAACATTAAGCCCAAGTAAAGGCTCCGAGATTGTTAAAGTAAGCGAAAACGGAGAATTTATTAGAATTAGATAAGCGCAAACAACTTTTTTTATTTTTCGTAAAATGGACAATAATTTTAGCATTCAGAATTACAAAGCAAAGCTTGCCGAAAATCTTTGCTCGATTTATGATAAACACGAATCGCGCGCCATTGCAGATTTCTTTATTTGTGAAGAATTTAGACTAACACCAAAAGACATTATACTTAAT
>CAYJBL010000246.1:2737-3073 GCA_964368115.1 uncultured Bacteroidales bacterium | reverse complement strand
AGAAAAAACACTCCTATGCTGTCCACCTGTACATCCAAAGTTTATTTGCAAACTATTAAATCCTCTTTCTATATAGTTCTGAATTGTAGGTTCAACAACACTCTTTACATTATTGACAAATTCTGCTATATTCGATTTTTCGGCAAAGAAATCTATCACTTCTTTATCTAAGCCTGTTTTAATTTTATATTCGCTATATCTTCCTGGATTATGTATTCCTCGACAATCAAAAACAAAGCCGCCACCATTCGCTGTTGTGTCTTTTGGCAAGCCTTTTTTATAACTAAAACTAGTTACAGATATTGTAAATTCTGAAAAAATTGTATAATAAAAAAA
>CAYJBL010000246.1:1928-2727 GCA_964368115.1 uncultured Bacteroidales bacterium | reverse complement strand
TGCTAGCTTCTTTAGTACCTCCGACAAGCATGAATATTTTTCTAATATTGGATGTTCGCTCAATAAAATAGATAAGTTTTTTATCGCGTACGGAATACTTTCTCTAAAGTGAACTCTGTTTTCGATCAATCCTCTATATCCGTAAGCCCCAAATGTTTGTAGTATACGCAAATATACATTTAGATAATAATGCTTATAAAAATATTCTTTCTCTATATTTATGTAAGACGAAACTTCTTCGTAGTAAAAATCTAGCAATTCCTTCTTTATAGATTCTGGAATGTCAGCTTTTGCTTGATACAAGATAGATGCCAAATCGTATTGTATTGCACCTTTTCGCCCTCCTTGATAATCAATAAAATAAGGTTTCCTATCTTTTATCATTACATTTCTTGCTTGGAAATCTCTAAACACAAAAAATTTATGTATATTTTCGCTAATACTTTTTGCTAGAGATTCAAAATCGTCTTGTAGCTTTTTCTCATCGTACTGTATACCTGAACGGTTAAGAAAATAATACTTAAAATAATTTAAATCTAATAGTATTGCCTGAGAGTTAAATTCCGATATTGAGTAGGCCCTTGCAAAATTTATATACGCAGCTGCATTAATTTGCATTTTCGCCAAAGCCTTCAAAGATTCTTTATAAAGCTTAATATTTTCGTCGCCAAATCTTTTTGAATCATCTGTTTTTAGGATAATATCTAATAACAAATCATCTCCAAAATCCTCAAGAAAATACACTTTTTGATCTGCTGATATGTGATATATTTTAGGAACATTAAGTTTCAGATTTATA
>CAYJBL010000246.1:0-1918 GCA_964368115.1 uncultured Bacteroidales bacterium | reverse complement strand
CTGTAAAATATAAAAAGGTTTTTGTCTCATCTACATTTTCGCTATACACTGCTATTACTGTAGTTGATGCTGTTTTTAATCTGAAATATTTTCTATCCGAACCTGCTTGAGTAATTGGCTCTATTGTTACGCGTTTTTTCTTATTAAAAACATAATATTCAGCTTCTATTATTTTTAACAAAAATTCTTTTGTATGCGACATCCTATTGCGTATTAGTTTAAGTTATATAAATAAATACAATTTAGCGATATAAATACCCAAACATACAAATAGTTTATTAACTGCTAATTGTTAGAAATTTTACGGCAATGATAGGTTCCCACAACATGAGTTTCTACTAGCTCCTGTCACGCTTGCAAGAGCATTTATTTCTCCATTTATTCTTAACATTCCTAGAAATGCAAATATTATTGCTTCTTTATAATTTATCAAATCGTCCTCTGGAATTACCAGATTTGCACTTGTTCTTTGCAAAATTTCATTAATAAGATACTCATTGTATGTCCCTCCTCCTGTAACTAACACATTTTTGTGGTTTTCTAACGAAGCCGAAATTTGTTCTGCAATATGGATAATAAGAGTATTTAATATATCTTCAATTTGCTCGTTTTCAAATTCGTTTACTATTGGTAAAAATTCAGATTCCAACCATTCACGTGATAAAGATTTAGGATGCTGTAAATTGTAATATTCGAGTGTATTTAATTTCTGTAATAATTCTGAAATACATTTTCCTGATTTTGCAATTTCACCTCGATTGTCGTAATCTAGGTTTATTTTTCTAGTAAAATAATTTAAGGCAATATTTACAGGCGAAATATCGTATGCCAAACGTATATCATTCTTATCAAACGAAATATTCGAAAACCCACCTAAGTTTAAACATGCATCATACTCATAAAACAGTAATTTATCGCCTACTGGCACTAAAGGCGCACCTTGTCCACCAAGAGCAACATCACCAAGTCTAAAATCGCTAATCACAGGTAGTCCACAATGCTTTGCAATATATTCTCCCTTTCCTATTTGTAGTGTATATGAATTACTTGGGTCATGAAAAACAGTATGACCATGCGAAGATATATAATCTGGTTTTTTAGTTTTTTTCATAAAATCAATAAGGCTATCGCTGCAATATTTAGCAAAAAAAGCATCTAATTTCTGTAAATCTGTTGAAGCTAAATTGTGTGCATTTGACAATAGTGTTTGCATGTGATTGTCATATTTAATATTTTCAACAGCAATCAAATCATATTTCCAATTTGCATTTTGCTTATAAAATTCGCACAAAGCCAGATCCAGACCATCCAATGAAGTCCCTGACATTAAACCTAATATAGATACTTTTTGCATAATATATTTGTTATTAATTTTATCTTCAATCGAAAGACTAAAATATTTAATCTAAATTAAACCGAATTAAAAACAAAATTACTATTTTAGCGACAAATTTAAACATAAAGCATTATGAAACGAATAATAGTTCCAACCGACTTTTCAAATGAGTCGTACAAAGCGATAGATTTAGCTGTAACATACGCAAATAAATTTAACTGTGACATTGAGCTTGTTTTTGTACAAAAAAAACAACCAGGAAAATTCCATATTAAATTAGAGAAGCAATACGAATCTGCAATTGAAGAATTTGAAACTATTGTTGGCAAATATCAGCCAAAACTTAATGCAGACTGCAAAATGACTTACATTATTAAATCTGGTGGCGTACATGATGAGATTGCTAGACAATCTGAAGCATTCGACAATTCGATGATTATTTGCTCGACAAAAGGTGAGTCTGGATTATTATCTAATTTTTTCATCGGTAGTAATGCATACAGAATTGTTCAAGCAACAAAAAATCCTGTACTAACAATTACTTCTGACAAATACGTTTCGGACGTAAAGAAAATTGTTTTA
>CAYJBL010000245.1:2533-3117 GCA_964368115.1 uncultured Bacteroidales bacterium | reverse complement strand
TGGGTTAAATCCTGCTGTTTTTGCTTGCTCTATTTCGCTATGGTCGAAATCTCCTTCTGGCCCTATTAATATAAGTATTTCTGTTTCCTTTTGTGCTAAATTTGCTAGGTAATTTTTTGCCTCATCTACTTCACAATGTGCTATAAATTTATTCTCACAATTTTTCGCACTTGTAATTAGTTCTTTAAAACTTACTGCCTCATTTATTTTAGGAAGAAAGGCTTTTTGAGATTGTTTCATAGCAGACTCTGCAACACGCATAGCCCTCTCCTTTTTTATTACTTTCCGTTCCGAGTTTTTACAAATTATTGGAGATATTTCGCTTATTCCAATTTCTGTAGCTTTTTCAATAAACCATTCGTATCTATCATTACTTTTTGTTGGAGCAATAGCAATATGTAGTTTATATTTTAACAATCCATAATTTGATATAGGACTGTTGACTTTTAGTTGGGTTCGTTTATGGTGAATGTCAATTATTTCACATTCAAACATATCACCTATTCCATTTGTAACAAATATCTTACTTCCATTTTTCAGCCTTAACACTTTTGTGCAATGATGAGATTCTTCTTCTCTTAATT
>CAYJBL010000245.1:423-2523 GCA_964368115.1 uncultured Bacteroidales bacterium | reverse complement strand
ATATTTGGGTCATAAAATAAGTTCATATTTTTCTTTTACTATCGATTCAACAAAGTTAATCAATCACCAAAATAATCAATATTATTTTTCTAAATTTATTTGATTTCTATAAATCTATTATCTTTACAACAAAAACAATAAATTATGCACACAATTGAATCAAAGTATTGCGGCGACTTAAGAACCGACAATTTACATTTAAAATCGTACGAAAAAATTATTACTGATGCACCAATCGACAACAATGGAAAGGGCGAAGCATTCTCTCCTACCGATTTAGTTGTAACTGGATTAACAGATTGTATTCTTACAACTATTGCTATAGTTGCTAAACGACATGATTTTTCTATTGATGGAGCAACTGCTAAAACTACTAAAATCATGGCAACACAAGCACCACGTAGAATTGCTGAAATAAAAATTGATTTTGATTTTAGCATGTGTAATCTTACTGAGAAACAACAAACTATAGTTACTCAATCGCACAAAGCTTGCCCTGTAACCCTAAGTTTACACCCAGATATTATTCAAAACATAACATTTAAATTTTAGCATGGAAATAAAACTAAATATCGGTATCAAAGGAGAAGAAACACTAGATGTTAGCTACGAAGATACTGCGGCAAAATATGGTAGCGGACTTGTGGAAGTGTTTGCTACTCCAGCAATGATTGCTATGATGGAAAAAACATGTTACAAATCTGTGCTTCCATTTTTACCTGATGGTTTTGGAACTGTAGGCACAAAAGTAGACATTGTCCATATTAAAGCAAGTAAGATTGGAATGAGTATAAGATGTGAATCAGAATTAATAGAAATAGATCGTAAAAGACTTGTATTTAAGCTTATTGCTTTTGACAATGAGGGAGAAATTGGAAGCGGAACTCACGAACGATTTATCATTGATGTAGATAAATTCATGGGCAATAAATAGCTTTAGTTTTTATACAAAAATAAATATTAACTGAACACATAACATCACTAGTATCATTGCAAGAGGATAAATTGTTGCATACGAAATACTAGGAACTTCTGTTTTTGTCATTGAGCATGCCGAGGCTAGTCCCGGTGTGCTTGTCATGCTTCCAGAGATTGCTCCAACGATTTGGAGAATATTTATTTTCAGAAGATATTTTGCAATCAATACTCCTACAAGCATTGGAATTATTGTAATAAAAGCTCCTGACAACAACATTTTCCAACCATCTGTTTTTAGCATATTAATAATATTTGCACCTGCTTCTGCTCCTACTGCTGCTAAAAAAAGTATTAATCCAGCGCTTCGCAATACATGATTTGCCTGCGACGTAAACGAAAATACTAGTGGTCCCAATTTGCGTAGTCTGCCAAGAATAATTGAAACAATCATAACTCCACCAGCCAAACCTAGCGAAAAATCGAAAGTACCCATATCTACACTTATTTTACCCAGTAAAATTCCAAGCACAATTCCTAAGGATAAAGGTAAAAAGTTTGTCGACTCTAGTTTTGAGTTGTCGTTTCCAAACATGGTTGCAAAATCGTCTACTTCGGTTTTTGTTCCTACAAGTTTAAGTTTATCTCCAAATTGTAATTTTACACTTGGAGTTGCAGCAAACTCGACTTCAGCACGTTTCACTCGGGTAATTATTACATTTCCGCGAGCGTGTACATTTAAGTCCAATATTGTTTTGTTCACCATTTTTTTATTGGTTACTAAAACATATCGAACGTCATAATTTTGGCTTAATGGAATTTCAAAATCTGAGTGTTTTCCTATAATACCCTTTACTTTTTCCAAAGCCGATAATGTTCCTACCACTTTAATAATTGAGCCTTCAAGAAGCACTGTATCTGCATCTGGAGTAAAAACCTTAGTATTTTGAGATATTCTAGAAATATTAGCTCCTGTCAACTGTCTAAAATTTAGTTGTTTTATTGTTTTTCCTATTATTTCAGGATTTTCGACAACAAAATTTTTGTTATATATTTTTGGATGTTTAGCCTCAAAATCGCGATTATATTCATCTTCTGCTTTTTTGATAGACATATTGAATATTTTAGGCAATAATTTTATAAAAATAACCAAAAAGCGGGCGGTTTTAAAAAAAAAAAAAAAAA
>CAYJBL010000245.1:0-413 GCA_964368115.1 uncultured Bacteroidales bacterium | reverse complement strand
TGCAATCCCGTATCCCACAATCCCTTGGTTTGATTTTGACAATTCGGATAAACTAGCTAGTCCAGGTGTGCTAGTTAGTGCTCCTGAAAATAATCCTCCTGCAAGTTCTGGAGTAAATTCAAACAATTTTGCGCATATTATTGTTACCAACACTCCTGAAAATACTACAGAAGATGTAAGGATTAAAAGTTTTTTTCCATTTTTTTTAAATGTTTCAAAGAATGATGGGCCTGCCTGAAAACCTATTGTAAAAATAAATAGCACTAAACCTATTTGTTTAATATCGGAAGGAATTTCTAAGCCATAGTAACCAAAGCCCATTGCCACAAATAATACAGCCGACATATCCAATCCTACGCCACGAATTTTTATTCCGCCTATAATGTATCCAAGCAGAATAATTAAAAACAATG
>CAYJBL010000244.1:0-3119 GCA_964368115.1 uncultured Bacteroidales bacterium | reverse complement strand
CTAGATGAACAACAAAGCGATATGTTTGTTGTTGGTGGAGATTTTAGATTCTATCAACAAATACATAGAAATTTAATATTTGCTACACGTTTTGCAGCAAGTGCATCCTTCGGTAGTGCAAAATTGATTTATTACTTAGGCGGCATTGATAATTGGTTTAATTTATCATCAAAAAATCCAACATTTGATAATAGTATTAAGATAGATCCAAATATTAACTATGTATATCAAGCAGTAGCAACAAACTTAAGAGGATTTCCACAGAATATTAGAAATGGGACAAACTTTGCTGTTATAAACGCAGAAATTAGATGCCCACTATTTAGTTATTTAGTTAAAAGTCCAATTAGTAATTCATTTGTTAGAAACTTCCAAGTTATTGGTTTTTTTGATATTGGTTCGGCATGGAGTGGGGTGAGTCCTTTTAGCGGGAATAATGCATACGAGAATGATTATTATTATAATTATCCAACTACAGTAATAGTTAAAAATGATAATTATCCCATAGTTTCTGGTGTAGGAGCAGGTGTGCGAAGTAAGTTATTAGGTTATTTTATTCGCGCAGATTTAGCATGGGGAATAGAAAATGGATTTATTCATGAACCAATATTTTATTTATCGTTAAGTACAGATTTTTAATAAATAATAAAATAAACATCAATAAAATAACCATGAAGAATTTAAAAGAAAATATCATAAACTTGAGTGATGATTTATTTGAAAAAATTGTAGAAATTCGACGCCATATTCATAAAAATCCTGAATTATCGTTTTGTGAGTACGAAACATCAAATTATATAAAATCTATTTTAAATACAAATAATATAGAATATGATGATACGCTTTGTGAAACTTCTGTAATTGCGATTATTGATGGAGTAGAAGAAGGCGATACAATAGGATTACGAGCAGATATAGATGCATTGCCAATTATTGAGAATAATAATGTGGAGTATAAATCTCAAAATATCGGAGTTATGCATGCATGTGGACACGATGCGCATACAGCTTCATTATTAGGAACAGCCTTGATGTTAAATCGCTTGAGAGAACATATAAAAGGTCGAATTGTACTTGTTTTTCAAGCAGCAGAGGAAAAAAATCCTGGTGGGGCAAAGATTCTTGTTGACAATGGATTAATAGAAAAATATAATATTAAGAATATGCTAGGACAGCATACCTTACCTGAAGTTGAAACAGGAATATTTTTATTTGGAAAAGGTTTGCAGATGGCATCAACAGATGAACTTTATATTACAATGTTAGGAAAAGGTGGGCACGCAGCTTTACCACAGTTTCGCTCAGATACTGTTCTTGCAACGGTAGATTTTATTAAGTCTGTAGAAATTTTTCAAACCTCTATTAAAAATGAATATCCATTTATAATTGCATTTGGAAAGTTAGAAGCAAAAGGAGCAGTAAATGTAATCCCAGATACTAGTATTATTCATGGAACAATGCGTACATTTGACGAAGATTTACGTAAAAATATACAAGAACAATTAAGTATAATTGCAAATCAATCGGCAGAAAAATATTCTTGTGAAGCGAAATTTGAAATATCACATGGGTATCCTAGCTTGATAAATGATGATATACTTACAAATCAATTAACTACGTTTGCAAGTGAATTTGTAGGAGAGTCAAAAATAGATAAAATGCAATTAAGAATGACAGCCGAAGATTTTGCGTACTACTCGCGTAAAGTTCCATCATGCTTTTATAGATTTGGAGTAAAAGGCAACGGAAAAGGATGTGTAAATTTGCATAATCCAGCTTTTGATATAGATGAAGAAGCATTGCGACAATCAAGTAGAATGATGACGTGGTTAGCTATAAATCTTTTACAGTCACGTTAATATATTATAAAAATTGTAGAATACTTAAATGAGAAAATTACAAATTGATGAAATAAAGCGTATTACAGCAGAAGAATTTAAAAAGATAGAAAAAATTCCCCTAGTTGTAGTATTAGACAACATTAGAAGTTATCATAATGTTGGTGCTATTTTTAGAACGTGTGATGCATTTATTTGTGAAGGTGTATTTCTTTGTGGAATAACGGGAAAACCGCCACATCGAGAAATACAAAAAACTGCTTTAGGAGCTACAGAAACTGTTTATTGGGAATATTTCGAAAATTCGTTGGAAGCAGTAAAGCAGTTGAAAGAAAAAGGATATAAAATAATTTCACTTGAAATAGCAAAAGGCAGTACACAAATAAACGAATTAGAAATAGATAAAAAATCTAAAATTGCTCTAGTGTTAGGAAATGAAGTGATGGGGGTTGATCAAAATATTATTGATATCTCAGATATTTGTCTCGAAATACCACAATATGGGACAAAACATTCTTTAAATGTTTCGGTTAGCGGAGGAATAGCAATATGGGAGCTCTGTTTAAAATTAAAATAATGGCTTATTTATATTGCGTGTAAATAATGTTAACAAAAAAATTCTTTTTTGTTTGTACATAATTACTAATTGATATAATTTTCTCAAATAAATAATATGAAAATATGTGTATAGACGAAAGTAATATTTCTGTTCGTGATATATTGGTTAAATATCTTGAAAAAAAAGAATTACGAAAAACTCCTGAGCGATTTGCAATTCTTGATGAGATATATTCGAGAACTGAACATTTTGACATCGAAAGCTTATTTATTTCGATGAAAAATAAAAACTATAGAGTAAGTCGTGCGACATTATATAACAATATTGACATGTTGATAGATGCAGGATTAGTTACTAAACATAGGTTTGAAAAAAATACAAGTACTTATGAAAAATCATATTCAACAGTCAGACACGATCATTTGATATGTTCGAACTGTGGGAAAGTTATCGAATTTTTTGATCCTAGACTAGCTGAAGTAGAAAAGGCAATAGCAAAAGCAAATGATTTCGTAGTAACACATTATACGCTATATTTACATGGTATATGTAGCGATTGTCAAAAAATTAAAACACAAGAATAACAATGAAAACAGACGTATTGTTAGGATTACAATGGGGGGATGAAGGAAAAGGTAAGATAGTTGATGTCTTGACTCCCAAATATGACATTATTGCGAGATTTCAAGGAGGTCCAAACGCTGGTCATACTTTAGATTTTA
>CAYJBL010000243.1:1872-3138 GCA_964368115.1 uncultured Bacteroidales bacterium | reverse complement strand
CAACAAATATAGAAGTGCGAAAACCGCAATTTTTGAAAGTTTTAATAATTTCTTGTAAAAAAGAGCAGTTTTTAACTGTGTCCCAGCCTGCATTTGATGTAATTGCTTCTGGAGGATCTGGAACTAATGTAACTTGATGTGGTTTTACATCTAAAACTAAATCAATGAATTTTTTCGATGGATAACCTTCGATGTTAAATTCGGTTTTTATTTCAGGCAAAATATCGTATACATCAGAATAGCGAATATGGCGTTCATCTGGGCGAGGATGTATAGTTATTCCTTCAGCGCCAAATTGCTGGCATTTTATTGCTGCTTGTGTGACGTTTGGAGTGTTGCCACCTCTGGCATTTCTGATTGTAGCGATTTTATTAATATTTACGCTAAGTTTTGTCATTGTACTTTTTTTTTGCAAATATATTTTTAAGTTTTAAATTAGCCGTGTTTTGTTGATATTTTTCAAATTAAATATTAATTAAAAAAATAGAAACAATTATGTAATATTTTCGTAACAAACATGCGTTACTTTTGCCGAAATTTAAAATTCGAAACAATATATTAACAAAATCTTAAAGAAGAGATGAGAAGAATATTTATACTTACTATTATATTGGCTAATATTAATATTTTATTAGCTCAAGAAACAAAAACTGAAAAGTTTGAAATTTCAGGCAAACCAATTGTTACAATGTTTAGTAACTATGGATTTGGAGTAGGAAACTCATCATCTGAGCCAGCAGGTTTTAATTTAGATCGATTATATCTTGGTTATAAGGCAAATATGACGGAAGAACTTAGTGCTAATATTGTATTCGATTTTGGGTCAGCAGGAATGGACGAAAATGAATTATTTGCATTTCTTAAAAGGGCTCAAATAACATGGAAAAAAAATAATTTTAAAATGAATTTTGGCCTTGTTAGTACGGCTACTTTTGGTGTTCAAGAAAAATTTTGGGGTTATAGATATCTAGCAAAGTCATTTATGGATGAGTATGGTTTTGCGCCAAGTGCAGATATGGGTATTGTAGCAAGCTATAAAATTAATAAATTTTTTACAATTGACGGTTCAATAATAAATGGAGAAGGGCACAGGCATGTGAACATTAACAAATTTAATCGTTACTCTGCTGGAATTACAGCAAATCCATTTGAATTTTTGCTAGTAAGACTATATTACGATAATTATAAAGAATCAATAGATCATAAATCTCAAACAATAGCGGGATTTATTGGATACAAAAATAAGTATTTTTCACTTGGTGCAGA
>CAYJBL010000243.1:0-1862 GCA_964368115.1 uncultured Bacteroidales bacterium | reverse complement strand
CTAAGCAAAATTTGAAAAATAGTGGTATCTCGTTATATACATCAATAAATTTATATGAAAAATTTGAAATTTTTGGTCGTTTCGATTCATTGTTTGGCGATTCAGAAGAAGTCAGATTTACTACAGGTATAGAATATGAAGTAAATAAATTTATTAAATTAGCACCAAATGTTCAAATAATAGAAAGCCCTTCTTTACCTACAGAAACATTCATATTTTTAAGTTTATTATTTAATTTGTAAGTCTTATTTTACTTACAAAGACAAAAAAACTATTTAAATGCTTGAATAGTACGTTGAAATTTATTGAATAAAAAAAATATAGAAATTTCTTCAAAATAAATATATTTGCCAACTTATATTACAATAGTTAAGTAGAGTAATATTTATGAATATAGCGATAAACGGAAGAAATTTTGGGAATAGTTTTAGTGGAATGCTCATACAGCTTTTCGAAGAACTTAAGAAACAGGAAGTAAACATATACATTGATCAATCTTTTGATGAATTTATAAAATCTAAGATTTTTTATTCACCAGATTCAAAAGGTAAATTTGATAAGAAGTTACCCGAAGACATAGAATTTGATTTCCTATTAAGCATAGGAGGAGATGGAACATTTTTGGAGTCTGCAGCGATAGTCGGAGATAGAGGAATCCCTATTTTGGGAGTAAATACGGGTAGATTAGGTTTTTTATCGTATGTAAACTCTTCAAATATGTTGTGGGCAATCAACCAACTAATAAATAAAGAGTAAACAATTGATAAACGAATGTTACTTACAGTAGAGTCTGACGATAAATTTTATGGAGATAAGAATTTTTGTTTAAACGACTTTACTTTACAAAAGAAATCGGGGCTTAAAATGATTAAGCTAAAAGTGTTTGTTGATGATTGTTATATTAACACGTATTTGTCAGATGGATTAATAGTATCAACTCCAACAGGTTCTACTGCATACTCCTTAAGTTGTGGAGGTCCAATTGTAGTGCCACACTCAGAAGTGATACTAATAACGCCAATAGCTAACCATAATCTAACAGTAAGGCCTTTGATAGTATCTGGAAAATCTGAAATAAAAATCCAAATAGAATCTATAGATGAAAAAATCTTAGCATCACTTGATTACAGATCTTTTGGATTGAAAAAAGTTAAAAAAATTATTGTAAAGAAGGCGAATATGTATATTAATTTTGTAAACTTGTTTGATAATACATATTTTAGCACCTTGAGAGAAAAGATGATGTGGGGAACCGACATTAGGAATTAAAGCGCTGAAAATTAGGATGAAAAATTCATGATAATAGCACATTCAATTTTATATAAATTGAAAGGACAAGCAATAAAAATTACTTTGTTTGTCCTTTTGGTGTTTTTATTTGTTAACGGAAACCAATTAAAAGCGCAGAGGGGGTTAGAACTAGGAGTATCTAGTGGAGCTTCGTATTATATTGGAGATATAAATCCTTCGCAACATTTTTATAATACAAAAATGAACTTCGGAGGGCTTCTTAGATATCACATAAACAAAAGATGTTTATTAAAAGTTTCGGGTATTTATACAAATTTGTCGGCAAGCGATTTGGATTTTGAAAATAAATTCCAGAGAATACGAAATAAAAGTTTCCAAACCTCGTTGTTAGAATTGACAGGACAAGTAGAAATACATTTTATGCCATATTCGATAGGGAATTCAAGAAAAGAAACATTTACACCTTACATTCAATCGGGGGTGACAATGTATTGGGCAAAAGCGACTCAAACATCGGCTACTTTAGCTATTCCAATAGGTTTTGGTATAAAAAAGAATATTACTTCACGATTAGTATTAAGTGCTGAATTGGGTTGGAGAATGTCATTTTC
>CAYJBL010000242.1:0-3138 GCA_964368115.1 uncultured Bacteroidales bacterium | reverse complement strand
TCTAAAAATAGATTTATATTTGATACTGTTCTCATTCTGGATAATTTAAGATTAAATCCATTTTTCACATGCGATAATGATGCTATAGATAAAAACAGATACCACTTTAAAAACAATACAAGCAAAAATGATATTGATTATCTCGATAACAACAACAATATTGAGTTTACTTGGAAAGTTAATGGACAAATAGAATTTGACGACAATAACTCTAACTTTGAATTTAAAAATAATGGCGAATACATTGTTGAGCTAATTGCAACTATCGATAATACTTGTCAGAAATCATACTCCGAACTAATTCGCATAGACAAATACAATTTCCACATTCCAAATATTTTTACTCCAAATGGAGATTGTATTGGAGATTTTTTCATTATCAACTACGAAGGTGAACTCAAATACTACAACATTAAAATATTTAACAAACTTGGTGAAGAAATATTTACAAGTAACGATATTGAAAAACACTGGGATGGTAAAATAAAGGGAAATAATGATGCAAACGAAGATATCTATTTTTACGTTATAAGTGGAGAAGATATTAGTGGAAATAAATTGATACAGAAAGGAAATTTGCAACTCGCTAGGTAAACTCGCTTTACTCACTAAATAAAAAAAGGCTAAGATTCTATTTTTGAATTTTAGCCTTTACCTTTTGTGTTTATTATTCTACCAGATTGCGTCTATATGCCTTTGCACATCGCTTGACTGAGCTCTATAAAATTCAACATAAACCTGTAAGTTTTCGTAATACTTTTGAATATCTATTCTTGATGTTATTACGTATTGTCTGTCTACTTGATTTGAACTAAATAATGTTGCTATTTCGTCTAAAGCACATGCGATATTTTCATTTCTTAGATCCACTCGTACATACTCTACCAAATCGCGTTGAGATGCTAACTGAGCACTATTACAATATATCTCTGATGTATTTGCTTCGCCACATGATGGGTAGCCAAAAGCACACGTACAAAGACATGAAGCTTCTGTTGCTTTACAAGAACCTGCTTCATTGCAATTAACTTCACAACAATGTGTTTTGGTTGGCTCATTACTCTCCAACCTTGAGTCGTTTCTAAGCTCAATTGGGTCTTGTACTTTATCTATTTTTGCATGATTACCATTAGAATAAGCAATACTCAATGTTATTATTCCTAATGTTACTAATATACTATTCATAACTTTTTTATTTATTGTTTATTGTTATTATCTATATTCTTGTTAAAAACAAAGCCTTTACCAAAAATAAGAATTGGCAAAGGCTTTATTTCCCTAGGTTAGTTTTACAAATAAACCAAATATTATTACAATTTAAAATCGCTTTTGAGCTATTACAACAGCAACATTTGCAAAGAAAGGGTTTATATAATATTCTCATTTTATCAAACATAGCGTATTGTAATAACATTTTTCACTACAAATATAGAAAAAAAAATTACCAACCATATATTTTAGCAAATATATAGCTGGTAAATATAAATATGTATACAATCTAAGCTAAATAGCGTAGAATATATCAAAATATTATAACTATTTACACCAAGCTTTTCCGACAGGTAAAATTATTCTACCATACGATTTATTAAGCATTGCAGCACCACAACCATAGAAACTAAGAATAGCAATAATCAATTCTGACCATGCAGCTAAAGAGTGCCAAATTTCGCCCATTCCAAATGTATCTAATGTTAATGAAATCAAAAGAATATCAATAAAAATCATTAGTATTGAAAGAAATGCTGTAAGGCGAAATGCTGCAACAGTAACAATAATTGAAAATATTGAGTATCCTAAAAATGCAAAACCTAATTGCGAAACATCAGCATTACTAGCAAACCACTCTCCGAATACACCACCTGTAATCATCCAAGTTGCCGAAACACCAAGCCAGAAAAATCCGTATCCACAGAATGCAATTGCACCGAATAAATTACTGTGTTTAAAATCTAATAATCCTGCTGCTAACTGAGCAATAGCACCTAAAAATATCGCCCAAGGAATAATCAACGATGTTCCATCTGTTAAACCTAATTTTTGCGACGAGGCAACCAAAGTTACCATAGCCAAACCTAAAAGCCCTAATGGCGTTGGATCGGCAAGTTCAATTTTTACATTTTTTGTCTCCATAATTATTTTTGAAAATGAAGCGGCAAAGATATAATTATTTTTATTCATATATACTCATGTATATGCAAAATAACATCTATCAGAGAAAAATCATAATATTATCGAAAACATGATTTTTATCTTGTTTTTTTTGCAAAATAAAATTAAACAATTAAATTGCATGCAATTAATAACCTATAAAGCAACTACTATGAAAAAATCTCTTTCACTTTGCATCGCAGCACTAATAAGCACATTTGCATTTTCACAAATGGGTTCACCTTATAATTATGAATTTTCTACACAATCCGAAGAAGGATTGACATATTACTACAACTATACAAACTACACTGGAAACATTCTAAACATTAATAATCAATTTGAAAAATATATTAGTCTTGTCGGTATTTCCTACCCTACAAATTATGATGGAGATATTATTATTCCGTCACTTGTTATTGAAGATGGGTTCAATTGTGCTGTGGTTAATATTTATTCAATTTACGGAGGCTCAGTTTTACCAGATACAATAAGAACAATAAACATTCCATCAACTGTAGAATATATCTCGAATAATTTTGCATACAAAAATAGCGAAGCGCATTATTATTATGACATTGAGGTTCATAACGAAAACCCTTCATATTCATCTTATGATGCAATGCTTTTTAGTAAAAACAAATCCATTCTTCTATCTTGTGCTCAATTCAGAACAAGAGACTCATTATTTATCCCTAAAGAAGTTAAAGAAATAACTTCACATGCCGCCGAAGAGAACTCAAGTAAATTTCTTGTATTACAAGATTCTTTAGAAAGAATTTCTTTTAACGCATTCAAGGCCTCATCAATTCAAGAAATAATTATTAATGCTAAAGAAGTTAAAATTGCACATAATACGTTT
This sequence comes from uncultured Bacteroidales bacterium, assembly GCA_964368115.1. Lineage (GTDB taxonomy): Bacteria > Bacteroidota > Bacteroidia > Bacteroidales > ML635J-15 > Bact-19. Next base: position 125 of record CAYJBL010000242.1, on the reverse strand, counting down.
GACGGATGTAATAATCTAACAAAACTCACTTTTAATGAAAATGTAGAATTTTTTCATGGCGATTACGGTGAAAAAGCACTAGGAAGTTCAAATATTTCTAATATAGAAGTTGATGGTATGAATCC
>CAYJBL010000241.1:0-3165 GCA_964368115.1 uncultured Bacteroidales bacterium | reverse complement strand
GAAGAAGATGTAATTATTAAAATAAATTGCGAAAATTGATAGCTAAATAATGTGGAAAAGCAGTAAATTTTCGGGATATTTTTATTGGAAATAAGTTGAAGTTGTGCTGAATAGAGTGGCTTGCGTCTGTAGTTTGGCGTTTTTTATGTAACCAATGTTTTATTTTCAATCAGATATTTGTTTGATTAGCTATCAAATGTTATCTTTGCGCTGCTAAAACTAGCATTACAATTATGGATAACAAACAATTAGGTGTAAGAATCGCTCAATTGCGAAATATAAAAGGAATATCGCAAGAGGAATTATCGAAAAGTATTGGTATCTCACGACCATCATTGGCGCAAATTGAGCAGGGAAACAGAGGAATAAAAGTAGAGGAATTAAAGAGATTGTCCGAAAATCTTAATTTCTCAATGGATGAAATAATGTCGGATAGTTTTACAATTGACACTTATATCAAGACAAGCATACAAGTAGAAGAGAAAACAGATATTAGAATATCAGTTCCTGAGATAAATATGTCTAAGTTTAAGAATCTTATATTATACATTCTTGAGAAGTGTGCAGGAAAGCCAAATATTGGCGAAACAGTACTATACAAGTTACTTTATTTCTCAGACTTCAACTATTACGAACTATACGAGGAGCACCTATCGGGAGCTACTTATCGTAAATTGGCAAACGGTCCTGTGCCAATTAGTGTAGATATTGTTCTAAAGAGTATGGTTGATGATGGTGAGCTGCAAACTTTCAAAACCAACTATTATGGATATACCCAAAAGCGATATATGCCGCTCGTGGGTGCCGACCTTAGAGTGTTTAACGGAGCAGAAAAAGAGGTTGTAGATAATGTTCTGGATAGATTGAGTGGTATGAGTGCAACGGATATTAGCCATTATTCACATGAGGATATGCCTTGGAAAGCCTCAAAAGATATGGAGATTATAGATTACGAATTGGCATTCTACCGTACTGCACCCTACTCGGTACGCACCTATAACGAGGCTGAGGATTATGAGTGTTAAGATTGAGAGATTAGCCGAGTTTGAAAAAGACCTTAAACAGCTCCGCAAGAAGTATAAGACTATTGACGATGATATTGCACTAGTAGAGAGAGTTATCGCAGTAGACCCCACTGCTCGACCTCCTTTTAGTTTTCAGATTGATAATTTAGGGCTGGAGACTTGTGCTATTAAGATTCGCAAGATTGCAAGTCGCTCGTTTAAAGGTCGTGGAGCAATGAGTGGATTCCGTCTTATATATGCCCATTTTGAGTTAGAGAACAGAGTGGTATTTATTGAATTGTATCATAAGAGTTACAAAGAAGTTGAGGATAGAGAGAGGATAAGGGAGAATTTTAGGTAGTTTACTTTGTTAGATATGAATCTGCAGCTAGTCAAAGTCTATTTGATGCAAATTGTGGTATAAAATTAATAATTTCTAAACCTTTAATATTTCTAACTAAAAAAAGTAATGTACATTTGCAGAAGAGTAACAAAAGGTAAATTAAATGGACTTACAAAGCATAAAACAACGATTTGGCATTATTGGCAATTCATTGGGATTAAATCGGGCACTTGATATTGCAGTGCAGGTAGCATCTACAGATTTGTCGGTACTTGTTACAGGTGAAAGTGGTGTTGGAAAAGAAAATATTCCGCAAATTATCCATTCACAGAGCCATAGAAAACATAATACGTATATTGCGGTCAATTGTGGCGCAATCCCTGAAGGGACAATTGATTCTGAACTTTTTGGTCATGTAAAAGGAGCTTTTACAAGTGCACATAGTGATAGAAAAGGCTATTTTGAAGAAGCAAATGAAGGAACAATATTCCTTGATGAAGTTGCAGAATTACCCCTTTCGACTCAAGTGCGATTACTTAGAGTTCTTGAAACAGGCGAATTTATCAAAGTTGGTTCGTCAAAAACACAGAAAACTAACGTGCGGGTAATTGCCGCAACAAATATTGATCTTGTAAAACAAATTAGCAACGGTAAGTTTAGAGAAGACTTATACTATAGATTAAATACAATTCCAATTTTTATACCTCCTTTAAGAGACAGAAATGAAGATATTTCACTTTTATTTAAGAAGTTTACAATAGATTTTGCAGAAAAATATAGAATGCCAGCCATTAGATTGACAGATCAAGCATTAACACTTTTGTTTTCATATCGATGGCCAGGAAATATTCGTCAACTTAAAAATATAGCAGAACAAATTTCAATAATTGAGGAGAAAAGAATAATAGATGAGGATATATTAAGAACATATTTGGTTGGCATAGATTCATCTAATTTGCCAGTAATATCAAAGCCACAAGACAATGCAGATTTTTCATCAGAAAGAGAAATATTGTATAAAATCTTGTTTGATATGAAAAAGGATATGAACGAGCTGAAAACATTGGTAAATGACATAATTAAACAAAATCCTAACTATAAAATATCTAGCTATGGATCAAATATTATTAATGATTTTGATAAGAATGAAATAAGCCCGACAGAACATATTATTCACGATGAGGTAATATATCCAGCTAATCCTTACTCAGATAATGAAGAAATTGTTGAAGAAGTATTATCTTTGTCGGAGCAAGAGAAAGAACTGATTGTTAAATCGCTTGAAAAACATAATAATAAGCGAAAATTAGCAGCAGATGAACTTGGAATTTCGGAACGAACATTATATAGAAAAATAAAAGAATACGGAATTGGTAAGTAATATTAATATAAGGATTATTTGTATATTTTTAGTGTCTATCTTTTTTACAGGATTGCTATCTTGTTCTGGAGGGTATTCTTTTACAGGTGCCGATATTGATGCAGACACAAAGACCATTACTGTCAATTTTTTTCCAAATAAAGCAAGCCTAGTAAATCCAAATTTAAGTAATGTTTTTACAGAAACATTAAAAGATAAATTCGTTTCGCAAACAAATTTGGAATTAGTAAATTATAGTGGAGATCTTATTTTTGAGGGAGAAATTACAAATTATAGTGTTACTGCACAGGCATTTCAAGGAGACGAAACAGCAGCATTGAATCGTTTGACAATAAATGTAAGAGTGAAGTATACTAACATTTTACATCCTAAGAAAAGTTTTGAGTCAAATTTTTCTCGCTATGCCGACTTTGAAAGTTCTCAAAGTATTGCAGCAG
>CAYJBL010000240.1:768-3168 GCA_964368115.1 uncultured Bacteroidales bacterium | reverse complement strand
ATTTTCAATAATATAAATAAAATGAATGTTTTACTTAGTAATTTACAGCTGCGAATTTAATTAAAAATGAGTAAATAAAAAAAATCTCGTTTCCTGAGAAACGAGATTATATGACAAAATTTAAATTATATGTTTATTTCGCATAATTTACAGAGCGAGTTTCACGAATTACAGTGATTTTAACCTGTCCAGGGTATGTCATTTCATCCTGAACTTTTTTAGCTATTTCGTAGCTTAATTTTTCCGATTCAGCATCAGTTACTTTTTCACTACCAACTATTACTCTCAATTCTCTACCAGCCTGAATAGCATATGTTTTTAGAACGCCTGGGTAAGATAGAGCTAATGCTTCAAGGTCTTTTAAGCGTTTGATGTATGATTCAACAATTTCTCGTCTTGCGCCAGGTCTTGCACCAGAAATAGAGTCACATATTTGAACAATAGGAGCAATAAGGCTTGTCATTTCAACTTCGTCATGATGCGCACCAATTGCATTACAAATATCAGGTTTCTCTTTGTATTTCTCTGCCAGTTTCATTCCATAAATTGCGTGTGGTAATTCAAGTTCTTCATCTGCAACTTTACCAATATCGTGTAGTAAACCAGCACGTTTTGCTAATTTTGCATTAAGACCAAGTTCTACAGCCATAATAGAGCAGAGGTTAGCAACTTCGCGTGAGTGCTGTAGCAAGTTTTGACCGTAAGACGAACGATACTTCATTTTACCAATCATACGAGTTAACTCAGGGTGTAAACCATGTATTCCAAGGTCTATTGTTGTACGTTTACCAATCTCAACAATTTCTTCTTCAATTTGTTTTTTAGTTTTATTTACAACTTCTTCGATTCTAGCAGGGTGGATACGGCCATCTGTAACTAATTGATGTAGAGATAATCTAGCTATTTCGCGACGTACAGGATCAAATGCTGATAATAATATAGCCTCAGGAGTATCGTCAACTACAATTTCTACTCCAGTTGCAGCTTCAAGAGCTCTAATATTTCTACCTTCACGACCGATAATTCTACCTTTAAGTTCGTCGCTTTCAATATGGAAAACGGAAACAGAATTTTCGATTGCAGTTTCTGTAGCAACTCTTTGGATAGTTTCTAAAACTATCTTTTTTGCTTCTTTATTTGCAGTCATTTTAGCTTCATCAACAATTTCATTTATTAATCCAGCAGCTTCTAAATGAGCTTTTTCTGCAAGAGATTCCATCAATTGTTTTTTCGCATCATCAGCCGAAAGACCAGAAATTACTTCTAATTTTTCGATTTGTTGAGATTCGATTTTATTCAATTCTTCACTTCTTTTTTCAATACGCTGTAACTGTTTATCTAAGTTATCTCTAACAAGTTCAGTTTCTTTTTTCTGGCGTTGAATTTCCTCTAATTTTGTACTTAATGTAGATTCTTTTTGCTTAATTCTGTTTTCAGAAACTGCAATTTTTTGATTCTTTTCATTAATCAGTTTTTCATGCTCAGTTTTTAATTTTAAAAACTCTTCTTTTGCCTGTAAACTTTTCTCCTTTCTATGTACTTCGGCTTCACTATTAGCTTCTTGTACCATTTTTTGCTTCTTTTTCAATAAGGTTTTATCCCATATAAAATATGAAATAGCACCTCCACCTACAAAGGCTCCGATTGTAATAAAAATTATAATTATTTCTTCCATAATAAATTTTTGTTTGTTATATAAAAAAACCCGTATAATCCTTTAATGTAGAGAAACCCCGATACAATACATGGGTGGGATAACCAAATAATTTCCGACTTCCAACGAACCAAAAAATGATTCAGCACAAGGCTGTAAGGCCTGTCGTACGTTTTTTGAGATGTTTCCCAAAATTATTTAATGTTGAGTTTCCAACACTTAAAGAATCAATACGGGCAGTATTAATTGCTATAGTTATATTTAAAAGATCATTTACTCTTTATCTTCTAGTACATCTTCAAGTACCAAATTAAGTTTTTTTATTTCGTTAATAATTGGTACAATATCTTCATTTTCTTTAATCTCAAGCATTTTTGTTACAAAAAAAATCAATGCCATCGACAAGTGGTCTCGTTCGTCTTGATCTTTATATTCACTGTAATGCGTTAGTGCTTCTTTAATCAATTTTGCAGCTTCGCGAAAACGAGCTTCACTTTTTTGGTCACCTTTCTTTATCCTCATGGGATAATTCTTGCGGCCAACTGGGATGTTTATTTCAAAAAATGTACTATTATCCATTATTTATCGGTTCAAAAGAGCAATGCAATTTTCAATTTCCCGTATTATTTTATCCAACTTTTGTTTTGAACTTTTATCGCCTTCAATATCGCTATTCAAGGCTTTTGCCAACTTCAAGTTTTCGTAATTTTTTAGTATTATTTTATTTTCTTCTTCGTTAATTCTAA
>CAYJBL010000240.1:0-758 GCA_964368115.1 uncultured Bacteroidales bacterium | reverse complement strand
AAGTTTATTTTTTAGATTTTCAACCTCTTCTGATAAAACTTTATTGCGTTCAAGTGCTTTTTCATATTGAGAAACAACATTTGTAATGTTCTCTTCAAAAGAATTTAATATGTTTCTGTACTCTTCGTGCATTATTATTCGTCTTATCTGAACACAAAAATAGTGTATTTTTTTTAATTTAAAATTTAATTCCTTCTAAAAGTTATTAAGAAATAAAATTTATTTGACCAACCAATCAATAATATTTATTTCTCTGATATTTACGCTATCTACAATATGAGTTTTATTCTCTCCAAGAGTTATAAGAGTCAGATTTTTACACTTTAAATCTAAAGCTCCTTTTGTTAATGCAGAACACTCACGATTAAAAGTTTTGGGTTTATCTATATTTACAGAAACTTGAATTAGTTCTACCACATTTATTCCTTTGCACACAACAAAATCAATTTCATAGCCTTTGCGATAATAATATATATCCATATCCATTGATTTCTTTCGGCGTAATAGTTCTAAATAAACAATGTTTTCTAATCGCCACCCGATATTATCGTTTGTGAGATTATTTTCTTGTTGTGTTAACAATGAAGTGTCGATTAAATAGAATTTTTCTGCCCTTATGCGCTCTTTTGCCTTATATGAAAATTTATTTAAACCAACCAAAAGATAAGTTTGTCGAAGATAATTAACATAATTTTCTGCTGTGTGTTGACTTCCCAAACCAAACAATTGAGCTAATGATTTGTAGTTTACTTCTTGCG
>CAYJBL010000239.1:597-3199 GCA_964368115.1 uncultured Bacteroidales bacterium | reverse complement strand
AAACATGGGATTAAATAAAATAATAGCCAATTTATTTGGTTCAAAAGCAGATAGAGACAATAAGACATTATTACCTTTTGTTGAAAAGGTAAATACAATTGGCAAGGATATTCAAACTCTGAATAATGATGAATTAAGAGCTAGAGTCGATAATTTAAAGCTTGGCATTAAAGACTTTATTAAATCAGACCAAGAAATAATTGATAAACTAAAAGAAAAAGCTTTATCTCTTGATATATGGGAAAGGGAGGAAATCTTTAATGAAATAGATAAAATCGAAGACGAAATCACTAAGAAACTAGATGAGCACTTGACGGATATACTACCTGAGGCATTCGCCATTATGAAAGATACCGCACGAAGGTTCACAGAAAACGAACATATCGAGGTTACGGCATCTGACTTTGATAGACAACTTGCTAGCACAAACGACTTTGTTAATATTAACGGAGACAAGGCGATATGGGATAACTCTTGGAACGCAGGTGGAAATACTGTTACATGGAACATGATTCATTATGATGTTCAAATCATTGGTGGGACCGTATTACATCAAGGTAAAATTGCTGAAATGGCAACTGGTGAAGGTAAAACTTTAGTTGCAACATTTCCAGTTTTTCTAAATGCACTTACTGGTAGAGGTGTACATGTTGTTACTGTTAACGATTATCTAGCAAAACGTGATGCTGAGTGGATGGGGCCAATGTACATGTTTCATGGATTATCTGTTGATTGTATTGACAAACATGAACCCAATAGCACTAGTCGTAGAAATGCATATTTAGCTGATATTACATTTGGAACCAACAACGAATTTGGTTTTGATTATCTACGCGATAATATGGCACTTAACCCTTCCGACCTTGTACAACGTAAACATAATTATGCTATTGTCGACGAGGTAGACTCGGTATTAATTGACGATGCAAGAACACCTCTTATTATTTCTGGTCCTACACCAAAAGGTGACGACCAACTATTTGACGAATTAAAACCACAAGTTCAAAAATTAGTTAACGAACAAAAAAACCTTTTTACAGCAATAATTTCTGATGCAAAAAAATTGATCTCTAGCGGGAACGAAAAAGAAGGTGGATTTAAATTATTACAAGCGTATAAAGCACTACCAAGAAACAAAGCATTAATTAAATTTCTTAGCGAGCAAGGTATAAAGACTTTATTACAAAAGACTGAAAATCAATACATGGCCGAGAATGGTAAAAACATGCACTTGGTAACAGACGATCTATTTTTTGTAATAGAAGAAAAAATGAACTCTATCGAACCTACAGATAAAGGATTTGATCTGTTATCAAACTCGACTTCAGACGCTAACTTTTTTGTTCTTCCTGATATAAGTACCGAATTAGCAGCTGCAGATTCTTTAAATGCTACTGAACAAGAAAAATTACAGAAAAAAGATGAAATCATTCGCGATTATTCTATAAAATCTGAAAGAATTCATACCATAAATCAACTTTTAAAAGCCTATACATTATTTGAAAAAGATACTGAATATGTTGTTATTGACAATAAGGTTAAAATTGTTGATGAACAAACTGGCCGTATTATGGAAGGTCGAAGATATTCTGACGGTCTACACCAAGCAATCGAAGCTAAGGAAAATGTAAAAATAGAAGCAGCGACACAAACATACGCGACTATTACTCTTCAAAATTATTTCAGAATGTATTCGAAACTTTCTGGGATGACTGGTACTGCAGAAACAGAAGCTGGTGAATTTTGGGACATCTACAAACTTGATGTTGTTGTTATTCCTACCAATCGTGTTATTGCTAGAAATGATTATAACGACCTAGTATTCAAAACTACACGAGAAAAATATGCTGCTGTTATTAACGAAATAGAAGATTTAACAAAAAAAGGTCGACCTGTACTTGTTGGAACAACATCAGTAGAAATTTCTGAATTATTGAGCAGTATACTTTCCCGCAAAGGAATCAAACACAATGTATTAAATGCAAAGCTACATAAACGAGAAGCCGATATTGTTGCAGAAGCAGGATATTCTAGCAATGTAACAATTGCAACAAATATGGCTGGTCGTGGAACAGATATTAAACTAAGCGATAGTGTAAAACAAGCTGGTGGTTTAGCAATTATAGGTACAGAGCGCCATGAATCTCGTCGCGTCGACAGACAGCTTAGAGGTCGTTCTGGTCGTCAAGGAGATCCAGGTTCTTCGCAATTCTTTGTTTCTCTCGAAGACAACCTAATGCGTATATTTGGTTCCGATAGAATAGCTAAGCTTATGGATAGAATGGGACTTAAAGATGGAGAAGTTATTCAACACTCTATGATATCAAAATCTATTGAAAGAGCCCAAAAGAAAGTTGAAGAAAATAACTTTGGAGTACGTAAACGTCTGCTTGAGTATGACGATGTTATGAACTCTCAACGTACTGTGATATATAAAAGACGTAGAAACGCACTTAGTGGAGAGAGATTAGGAGCTGATATTGCAAATATGATGTATGACGTATGTTCTAGCATCGTTGACGAATACCACAATAGCAATGATTTCGAAGGCTTCAAAATGGAATTATTCAGATTACTTTCTATAGAATCTCCTTTCGACTTA
>CAYJBL010000239.1:0-524 GCA_964368115.1 uncultured Bacteroidales bacterium | reverse complement strand
CTATCGCACAACAAGCATTCCCTGTTATCAAAAATGTATTTGAAAATAATGCTTCAATGTACGAAAATATCCTTATTCCAATAACAGACGGCACAAAAGTGTATAACGTAATAGTGAATCTTGAAAAAACATACAATTCTGAAGGTACAGAAATTGTTGCTGCTTACAACAAAACAGTTGTTCTAAAAACTATTGATGATATGTGGAAAGAACACCTTCGCGAAATGGATGATCTAAGACAATCTGTACAAGCAGCTTCATACGAACAAAATTTATTTAAAACATTGCTAGACAAAATTAATAAATCGATCGTTTCTACTCTAATGAAAGGTTTTATTCATATCAAAAATGATGATGAAGTAAAGGAAGCTAAGGTTAAATCTAAACTTGATTTAAGTAAAATGAAAACTGGTAGAGATACTCCAGAGTATAACGACCCAAGTAAATCCAAAGCTAAAACTCAGCCTGTTAGAGTAGAAAAAAAGGTTGGTAGAAATGATCCATGTCCTTGTGGGAGCGGTAAG
>CAYJBL010000238.1:0-3263 GCA_964368115.1 uncultured Bacteroidales bacterium | reverse complement strand
AAGCTAGGCGATAGTAGTTGTATAATATTGTCTATAAGATACTTCATTGCAAAATGGGTGAATTAAACTGGGTAAAGATAAATGTTTAGTTTTAATTTTGCAAGGTTTTGGTGATAAATATTCTAAAGTATTGAATTGTAGGTAAGAAGCACGAAAAAAAGGTAGTATATATATTTCTCTTTCTCCCTTTGATGGGTAACCGCCAAGGGAGAAAGAGAATTTCAAAAAAGCAAAATAAGGAATCTTAATTAATACATATAATTGTAAAATTAGATACCCGCATTATGTAATGTTGTCGCCTTATTTAAGTAAGAAGCTAAAATCTTCGCTTGGGTCAATTTCTTTTGGTTCTTGACCATATTTAAAAAGTCGTAGGCTGCGGCTTCCAATCATACTCATTTTATCGTTTTCTACTAAAAACATTGTTCCTTCACGCAATCCAGCAACATAAACATCTTGATTTATAACCATAAATTCGTTTATTCTGTCTTCTCGTGTTTCACCACCATGACCATCAGGATTTTTATCCAAATAGTGAGGATTAATTTGGAATGGAATAAGATTTAAAGCGTCGAAACCTAGTGGGTCGATAATTGGCATGTCGTTGGTCGTTTTTATTGTAGGGCAAGCTAAGTTCGAACCAGCACTCCAACCAATATATGGCATTCCGTTAAGTACTTTTGTTCTTATTGCATCTGTTAAGTTGTTATTATGTACATGGTAAAGTAAATTCCATGTGCTACCTCCTCCAACAACAATAGCTTCTGCATTTTCGATTGCTTTTATTGGGTCGTCAAATCTGTGTATCGACTCTATATCGTGACCAACTTCATTGAATCTCGACTTTACTTTTGCTTCGTAATCGTCCCATGTTACTGTTACTCCTGCGTATGGAATAAACAAACATTTTACTTTTTCGTTACCAAGAAAATCGCGAATATTATTTTTTGGATAATCTAAATATGCTTCGCCTGCATTTGTTGAGTTGCTAATTAATAATAATCTCATGATATTTATTTGTTAAAATTTTGAAGCCTAAAGATATGTTTTTTTATCAAAATTCTAAACAATCTCGACAATAATTTATTTGTGAATTAGAATTATTTTTTGTTGAAAATATAGCCAATACCAATTCCAAAATCAAAATATGAGCCACGTGTGTAAATGCTTGTAAACGAACTATAATTATCTCTTATTACCAATATACTGTCTGTTTTGGTATTTTCGAGTAATCCAGAGTAGTAAGATGCAAATATGTTGAAATAAAATTTAGATTTTAAAGTATACGAAAATTCAACCCTATTTAAGAAAAGCACATTAAGATCGTATGTATTATATACTTTTGAGTTCATATTAAAAAAAGTATCATCTGCCTCTGTATAACCAAGACTAAATTTGCTACTATTTGGAAGGCAATATTCAAATTGCAATCCCAATTGAATATTTAACTTAAAACTATTTCCTAAATTAAAGTTTTTTCCAAGTCTAAATGGCAATCTGAGTGCTTGATAACTTTTGTGGTAAAGCCGAAATCTTTTGTCTTGATTGTCGCTCGTTAGTTGCGGTCCATGTGTCGTTAGATCGAATTTATATTCATAGCTATATGTTCCAAATCCTGTAGAAAAACTTATTCCATTTGCATTTGTTTTGCTAAAGTTGATGTCAATGCTTGGGAGCGATAGTGCCCACACGTCGGATATTGTAATTTGTTTATTATTAATTTGTGTGTAGTTAAGTATTTCTTTATTGATTGCTGTTTCTATTGATATTGAGTAATCTTGAGCCTTTATATTCGAAAATAAAGAAATGAATCCGATTAGTATTATAATTTTTTTCATGATTTTAGATGTTTAATTATTAAATATATACGCAATGCCCAAACCTATATTTATAGAAGAACCATTTGATGAAATTTCTCCGTAATTTACATTAGTGTTGAGTTGTCCGTTATTGCTTTGATCCGAAGATGTAAAAAATAAATCTGCACTCCATGAGTTATTTAATAGTCCCGAAGAGTATGAAGCAAATATATTTATTTTAAAATCGGAATTGATTTTATAAGCCAATTCGATTTTATTGGTAAGCATTAGGTTGTATTTCCTAAAACTTGCATCGCTCATAATTTTGTAGGATACGGTGTAGTTATTAGAATGAATATCTTCCGAATGTATGCTGACAGTGTTATAATCTTTGGTGTTAAATACTATTTCTGCCTGAAGGCCTAGTAAAACATTAAAATCAAATTTATCGTTAAGCTTGAAAGATTTTCCAATCATGATTGGTATTCTGAAAGCAGAATACAGTCTATTCGTAGTGTGGAAAAGTGTTTGTGGAGAGTGGTTATACCGAAAAAACGATAGATTTAAACTGTTGTTATAGTACCCAATTCCAGAAGAGAACAAAATATTGTTTTTATATTCTTTTGTTATTGTTAAATTTATATCTGGATTATTTAATTTATATTGTGTGCCTATAGTTCCAGCATTGAGATCTGAAATGTTAAAAATTCCTTTGTGAAAACCTGTCTCTAGTCTTATAGTTAAACTTTGCGATGCCAATACCGAGCATAGCGAAATACTAAAAAAAAGCAATGTTATTTTTTTCATATCTTATCTAAATTTTTGGTTATTAATAATTAAAATCTTTTCCCTAAGAACAAGACGAGAAAGAAAAAGTACCTTAATTAAAATTAAGTAAATCAAATGTTTGTGTGTCATAATTGTTCTTGTTTATATCTTTGTTTATGTGCTGAATAATTAGACCATTAGAAGTAGGGTAAACATTACTATAAATGTATTTTCCTGTTTCAAGTAAATACTCTCTTGGGTTTTCTAAATTCTGGTCGTAAATAATGATTGATACTTTTCTGCTATTAATAAATTTATCTGGTTCTTTATAGCTTGCATTTTTTACTTCATGAGGTATTACAATATAGTATTCGTTGGTAGATTTATTGTATCCAAAAGTTTGGAATAAACCATAGACATTATACCGTTTTTCGATATTTGTTCAATTTTAGGCGTTTTGTATCCTATATTTGTGTATTTCGAATGTACACTAATATCTTTAATATGTTTATGTGTCGTAGTAGAATATACTGAAATAATATTCGATTCGTTTGGTAAAATAAAGGCTTTGTTATTCAGTATTTTATAGGATGATACGTGCCAAAAGTAATCATCAATCTTATAATGTCTATTATTATAGTCGCTAAAACAAAAATCTATTTTAATATTTTCGGAATACATGTTTTTTATATTTAA
>CAYJBL010000237.1:2815-3300 GCA_964368115.1 uncultured Bacteroidales bacterium | reverse complement strand
TGAGAGATCTTATTCTCAGAAATTAGGAAATGATTGGGTTTCTGATAATTGTTTAGTTGTAGCCTTTGTATATGATTATGATACAAAAGAAGTTCTACAAGCAGAAATGGTGCATTTGAATGACTAGATTACTTTTATTAGTAGTATTTATATTAGGAACTCTCTTTACTTTTTCTCAGAATTTTTCAGGAGGAATTACAGGAGGGTTTTTAATGTCTCAGGTAGATGGAGACTCTCATGGTTTTTATAGAAAAATAATGCCTTATGGAGGTGTTTATGTTAGAAATTCATTTAATGATAAATGGGGTACCTCTGTAGGTTTACTATACAAACAAAAAGGAAGTAGAGCTGTAAGTAAAGATGAGCTAGGGTATATTATTGATAATTTTAAGATGAATCTTAATTATATTGAGATGCCAATAATGTTTAATTACAAAATTGAGAAAATAAATATACCTGGGTTTATGAATTTAGAATTTGAAAAA
>CAYJBL010000237.1:0-2780 GCA_964368115.1 uncultured Bacteroidales bacterium | reverse complement strand
TTTCAGAGCAGTGGAAATTCGGATGCCATTTTTCGTATACTTTTATTTTTCTTCCAATCGGCTCTCCTCATTCTAGTACAATTATTCGCTGGTATAATCGTGGTTTATACAATAATAATATAAGCTTTGCTCTTTCATACGAATTTTAGTGCAAGATAAAAGTAAACATATTGTAATTGGAATAACAGGAGCGTCAGGTTCTGTGTATGCTCAAAAACTTGTTGATACATTAATTGATTTATCTAAAGTACATAATATTAAATTAAGTGTTGTAATAAGCAAAGATGCAGAGGCGGTTGTTACACATGAATTAGGTAAAGAGATAGACCTCCCAGAAGGAGTTTTTAAATATGAAAATTCGGATTTCAATGCTCCATTTGCATCAGGCTCTTCGGTTGCAGATGTTCTTGTTGTAGTTCCATGCAGTGTGTCTAGTCTTGGTAAAATTGCAAACGGAGTATCAGATAATTTAATATGTAGAGCTGCTGACGTTGTATTAAAAGAAAGAAAGAAATTGATATTAGTGACAAGAGAAACACCATTAAGTTACATTCATGTCACAAACATGCAAACAATTACACTAGCAGGTGGGATAATACTCCCAGCATCTCCATCTTATTACTTAAAACCAAGAACAGTGGAAGATCTAGTAATGAGTGTTGTAAATAGGATAGTAGATCAAATAGGCTATAGTAGAGAAATAGATAGATGGTAGATAATTAATTATTTTGGCGAAATAATAGCCTTTTTATCTCGCCAAATATTAGAATTAAAGATGTTGATCCAATAATAATAATCCAATCAATAAAACTTAGCGGAACAGTTCTAAACATTTCTCCACCATATTGAACAATAATAATTTGTCCAATTAAAATAATAAATGCAACAATTACAAAGCCTTTACAATTTTTTATATTATTAAATGCTGATTTGCCTGTTGCAAATGCTTTCACATTGAATATATTCCAGAATTGCATCATTACAAATGTCGTAAAGAATATGGTTAAATTGTATGTTGATATATTATTGTTTTCATGTGTTAGAGCAAATAATAAGAAAAATAGAATTGCTGTGAAACATAAGCCCATGAATAAAATAATATTTTTCATATTTCTTGTAATAATAAAACTATCATTATTACGAGGTTTTTCATTCATTATTTTCTTGTTTGGAGGAAGCGAAGCTAGTGCCCCAGCAGCAAATGTATCCATAATTAAATTTACCCACAGCATTTGAGTTACGGTAAGTGGTAATTCGTGCCCAAACATAGAGCCAAATAGTACGATTAACATTGCTGTAAGATTAATTATCAGTTGAAAAATAATAAACCTTTGAATATTTTGATATAATGACCTTCCCCACAAAACTGCGCTTGTGATACTTTTAAATGAGTCGTCAATGATAGTAATGTCTCCGGCTTCTTTGGCTATTGAAGTTCCTGAGCCCATAGCTAACCCAACATGTGCATGGTTTAAAGCAGGAGCGTCATTTGTTCCATCTCCAGTTACTGCAACTATATTTCCTGCTTTCTGCAGAAGCTGTACCATTCGCTGTTTGTCGCTTGGTTTTGCTCGACATAGTACATTGATATATGCTAATTTTTCTGTAGCTTCTTCATCGGAAAGGTTATTGAAATCGTATCCTGAAATAATTGTTGAATTTTTTTCATCATTGTTACTAATGATACCAATTTGCTTAGCTATTTCACGAGCAGTACCTAAAGTATCGCCAGTCACAATTTTAATATTTATTCCTGCATTTATACAAGAGCAAACAGCATTTGGGACATCATCGCGAATAGGATCGGAGATAGCAACAACTCCCATAAAACAAAGGCTTGTGTTCAAAAGTTCGCCTTCACAAATACGTTCTTTTTCATCTTCAATAATTTCATAGGCAAAACCTAGGGTTCGCATAGCTTTTGACTGATACTCATTTAGCTTTTCTGTAACAGATGAGGTATTATCAATTATTTTGTTTATCCCATTTTCGGTTTCAATTGTTTTACACATTGAGAGAACAATCTCAGGTGCTCCTTTGATATATAAGATTTTCTTTTTTAATACATTTGAATAAATCACACTTGCCATGTATTTTCGTTCTGTAGAGAAACCTAATTGGCTAATATTAGCATTTGAATTTCTAATATCTAAATAATCAACATTTTTAGAATTTAGCCATAATAGAAGGGCAGCTTCTGTAGGATTTCCAATTGTCTTAATATCCTTTTGTGATGAAAAATCTAAATGAGCAGTTGAATTTAGAGCAATACTCTCGTAAATTAGTTGGTTTTTATCGTTTGTATCCAATTCTGAATGCGAGTTAAAGAAAAATGTATCGAAAACTTGCATTTTGTTTTGTGTCAAAGTTCCAGTTTTATCAGTACAAATAACTGTAGTCGCTCCCATAGTCTCTGTCGCATGCATTTTTCTGACGAGATTATTAGACTTTAGCATACGCTTCATGCTTAATGCTAAACTTAAAGTTACGCTCATAGGTAAGCCTTCAGGAATTGTAACAACAATTAATGTAACTGCAACCATAAAATAATTTAATATTTTTTCTGCAATATCGATGCTTATCCAAGATGATGAATCGAAAATATTAATATTTGATAATTGTGCGATTGTAAGAGTTACAGCAGTAAAAGAAAATGAAATAATTACCCAAAATAATCCTGAACGATTTAAAATTTTAGGTTCATTCTTTTTTGTAATCGCAGTGATTCCGTTGCTAATTAATGGAAGCCATATTTTTATACTTATAAGTAGTAATGCAAC
>CAYJBL010000236.1:0-3300 GCA_964368115.1 uncultured Bacteroidales bacterium | reverse complement strand
TTTCAAGGTATTGTTTGCATAAAAATAAAAACTTTTACTTATTTTGTAATATATATAACCGATAAGTAAAATAATGATAGAGCGTGTAGAAATAAAAAATTATAAATCGATAAAAGATTTAAAGTTACCTTTAAAAATGCTAAACGTACTAATAGGTTCGAATGGAGTTGGTAAAAGTAATTTCATATCGTTTTTTGAACTGATAAAAGCAATTCATGAACAGAAATTTGCAAGTTATTCACTTCAAAAAGGAGGTTTCAATAATTTGCTTTATAACGGACGTAAAACATCCGATTTTATACTTGGTTTATTGGACTTTGATAATAGAAATACTGTAGAATATTTATTAAGGCCAACGCAAGCAAATAGAGGTTATATAGAGGAAGTTAGAGGTTATTTTAATTGTAATTTTGATTCGGATTTCGATAAAAAATATGATAACAATATTAGCTGGAATTTAAAAGTATGGGAACAGAACGTTGAAGAATCTACTCTAATTAATAATACATCTTGGAGGGCGACTAATCTGAATAATTATCTAGATAGTTTTAATATTTACCACTTTCATGATACAAGCTTGTCATCTCCGATGCGCCAAGAATGCAATATAAATGATAATGAATATTTAAGAGATAATGGTTCGAATTTGGCAGCATATCTTTATCGTTTAAAAGAAACTGAAGAAAAAACGTTTCGTTTAATTGAGGGTGTAATCCGATCAATTGCTCCATATTTTAAGGGATTTAAATTGCGTAAAAATCCTCTATCACGAGATACTATTCAACTTGAATGGGAAGAAGTAGGCTCGGATATGTATTTAAATGGATATAGTTTTTCAGATGGGACATTACGGTTTATCGCACTTGCAACTCTATTGCTGCAACCAAATTTGCCAGAAGTAATATTAATTGACGAACCCGAATTAGGTTTGCACCCTGCTGCAATAAATAGCTTTGCTGCATTAGTAAAAAGAGCTTCAAAAACAAGTCAAGTGATAATCTCAACTCAGTCGACAAACCTTGTAAATTGCTTTGATGTAGAGAATGTAGTAACAGTTGATAGAGAAGGTGATCAATCTGTTTTTCAGCATCTTTCAAAAGATGAATTAGCTGTTTGGATGAGTGAATACAATTATTCTGTAAGCGATCTGTGGGAGAAAAATATTATAGGAGGGCAATTGTGATGAAGCGCTTATATATTATTGCAGAAGGACAAACAGAACAAACATTTATAAATAATATTCTCTCGCCTTATCTTATGTATTTTGGCCATTATTGGAGAGTTAGTCCAATTTTGATAAGAACAAGCTCTACTGGAAAAGGTGGTTTTGTTGACTTTAATCATTTAAAATATACAATAAATAGTGTTTTGAGAAAATCTAACAGAAACGATTATGTAGTATCAACAATGGTAGATTTTTTTAGAATACCGCGAAATCTTCCTAAATATCAAGAAAGCATGGCTAAATCTACTAGAATAGAACAAGTAAGTTCATTAGAGTATGCTATGGGAGATTTTTTTGCAGACAGAAGATTTATCCCATATATTCAACTGCATGAATTTGAAGCACTGTTATTTTCGAGTAATCGAGGGTTTGAATATTTTTGGGATGAAGAGAAATGTGAACAAACAAAAGAGATAATGAATCAGTAAGATATAAACTCTTCGCCAGAGGGAGCACCGTCTAAACGTTTGTTACGTATTGATCATACATATAGCAAAGTGTTGTTTGGTAATTTAATTGCTTCAGAGGTAGGAATAAATACAATGTTAGAAAAATGTCCTAGATTTAGAAATTGGGTAAAAACGCTAATTGAATATGGGAATTATTAGTTTTTCATTATAGAAGTAAAAACAATTATTATGTCAAAATTCACTAAAATATTTAGCATGTTCCCTAGAACATTTTGGGTGGCAAACACTATGGAGCTTTTCGAACGCTGGGCATGGTATGGAATGTTTATGTTGTTTGCGCTGTATCTAACTGGATCAACCGATACTGGAGCCCTAGGGTTTTCTCAAACTCAAAAGGGAATGTTAATGGGATCTATTGTTGGAATATTATATTTTTTACCAATACTAACAGGCGCAATTGCAGATAGAGTAGGGTATAAAAAGGTTTTGATAATTTCATATATATTGCTTGCAGGTTCATATTATTTACTTGGTCAAGTAAAATCTTATGAAATGGTATTTGCCGTATTTCTCCTTCTTGCGGTTGGTGCAGCATTATTTAAGCCAATTATCTCAGCGTGCGTTGCCAAAACAACAAATGATGAAACATCATCAATTGGATTCGGAATATTTTATATGATGGTAAATATAGGTGCTTTTATTGGCCCAATATTAGCTTCGATGGCGCGTCTTAGCGGATGGGAAAATGTATTTAATATTTCTGCAGCTGTTATTGCATTTAATATGCTTATTGTTTTGTTGTTCTTTAAGGAACCAGAACGAGAGCAAGCTAAAACAAAATTTTCTGAAGATTTAATTACTATATTTAAGAATATTATTTTAGTCTTAAAGGATCATAAGTTTGTGATTTTCTTACTGATAATTGTAGGTTTTTGGACTGTTTATTATCAGTTGTTTTATTCTTTATCGGTGTTTATTGATCAGTGGATGGATACATCTGTGGTTTATGAAAATCTACATTCACTATCTCCGTGGCTTGCAGAAAAAATAGGAACACCAGAAAAAACTATTGCAGCCGAAATGATGACAAATTTAGGTGCTCTTTACATAATTGTATTTCAAATTTTTGTTTCATATATTGTGATGAGGCTAAAACCAATAAATGCAATGATAGGAGGTTTTTTTGTAGCAACTTTAGGTTTGTCGTTATCGTTTTTTACAAATAATCCTTTGATGCTATTTTTTACAATACTTGTATTTGCTTTAGGTGAAATGTGTGGATCGCCTAAAATAACAGAGTATATTGGTAAAATTGCACCAAAAGGTAAAACTGCATTGTATATGGGATTTAGTTTTTTGCCAGTTGCTGGTGGTAGTTTTTTTGCTGGAATATTATCCGGAAGCGTATATCAGAAATATGCAGATAAGGTATATCTCTTGGAGCAGGAAGTTGCTAAACGAGGTTTAGATATTCCTACTATATCTGAAAATTTTTCGCAAACAGATTATATTCAACATGCAGAACATTTAATGAATATGCGACCAAATGAACTTACAAGCTATTTGTGGACAAATTATCAGCCTTACAATATTTGGTATGTTTTTGCAGCAATAGGTGGATTGACTGTGATAGCGATGCTTATATATAATTATTTGTTAATAAAA
>CAYJBL010000235.1:0-3302 GCA_964368115.1 uncultured Bacteroidales bacterium | reverse complement strand
ATTAACAAAGTTCCATTCTTTGATCTTAAATAGACTTAGTATCAAGTTCTCATCATTATACAGAAAAAGATTTTTATACCTAATCCCTTGAGGAGAATTCGCATGTAGGAATGGTACTACAATAAGTGTTTTAGTTGTATATTCTCGAGTGCCTATCTGGTTATTAATACTCATTTGCATTTTATCTTCTTTATAAACTAATTTGTTTCCTTTTTATGAATATTAAGCAGATTCTTTATAAAATTATTATTTAACAATGGTAAATAATAACACCCAGGTGCAATAACAAAAACAAAATACCAAGCTTCTCTACCTCCTGTTACTTTTGGAATTCCATATAAAATTACCGCCATAATTGCAATCATAAAATAGTAAAAGTAATTACTTCTTAAATATTTTTTCTGCATCATTATAAATTTATAAAAAATATGTATATAAAGAATAAAATTTACAAGTCCAAATTTAGCCAAAACACTAAACCAATATAAATGATAAACTCCATAACTTTCTATTAGTTTTGTTTCTGGTGATGTCAAAAAACCTGCAAAAGGATAATTTAGAAATGCTTCCGCTAATATAGGAGCTCTCGCAGCCCTAGATGCTAGGGCATTATTCTCTTCAATACTCTCTGGCCCAAATTCTAAATAAGCTGCTAATTCTGTAAACTTATAACTAACCTCAGATAAGGTTCCTTCAAACAATCTACCTAGAGATAATAAAATATCTACATAAAAAGTAGTTGGGATAACTGATACAATAACTAACACAATACTTGCTATAACAAATAGCTTACCCCTAGATTTTGCATTTATTAAAGAAAATAATAATACCGCAAATGCAAATAATACATTTGTAAAAATTTGCAATCTAAGTATTGCCATAAAAAATAAAACAATACTCAATCTTAATATCCATTTCTTTTCTACAAAAAATTGATTAATATTTTTTATATAATAAACTACTATTGCGATTACAGACATAAATATAATACTCCCATTATATCCACCACTCCCATATTTTGCAAAAACTGCTTGAACTTCTTGTGCTTCAGCAGAGTCTCCAAAAATCCTTAATCGCTCGGCAGAATCCATAACAAACGACGCTGCTATTGTTCCAATAGAAGTTATAAAAATAAATATCAAACTATATTTACATATTATAGCTAGACCTTTAAAATCTTTTGATTCATAAAAATAAAACAGTACTAATGTCCCTATTAAAATAGAATAATAATCTGAAAACCAAAATAAATCCTCACTCCATTCTGATATGTTTATCCAAACAAATTTCTGCATTAGCAATGAAAATATCCCATACCCAAACATTAATAGCGCAAATCTATTAAGTAGAACTTTATTTCCCATTGCAAACAAAGAAAGAACAAAAATACCTACATAAAAGTGATGACTACCTATGATTGGCGGTAATCGATAAGTAACAAGAGGCAAATACGTTGTTAGCATCATCATAAAGATGATGAATCTATAATAGTTTATAGTATTAAACATTATTTTTTTAATCTTCTTTTAATATAACCAACAACACGCCTCATAAATGATTTACGCTTTGGGAAATGGTTTTCAAAATGGTAGATGTCGTATTCTTTCCAACATTCTATCTTATCTGGATGTTTCTGTACTTTAAAGTTTTCATCTGCTGGCCGAAAATGGTATTTGGTTGCACCTCTAGCATGTAAGCCCTGTACCCCGATATTGGTAGCTAAGTTCACACGAGGAACTACTGAAAGCATCCCTTTTACTCTATGCTTATAGAGCCCCATAAAATCCCATGTATTATTACCTATTCCATTCTTTCTTAAGCTAGAGAAAAGTCTTTGATAATATTTTGCTTCGGCTATAGAATTTGTGAAAGTTTTCGTAAAATCTAGTGTACAGTGTTCCTTTTTTATTTCCATATTTAGGTCAAAATCATACCATACTCTACGCCATGTGCCCCATCCCCAAGAATGACCATACCTGCAAAAGAAATAATCTTCCCCATTTGGGGATCCCATCGGTGTAAAATTTGATCCGCTCACACTCGATATTATATCCACATCTATGTACTTCACTAACATCTCTTGCATAAACTCAAAGAATGAAAAAGGCACTACTATATCATCTTCTAATATTATAGCGCACTCCTCTTTTTCAAATACCCACTTAATTGCTGATGATATCGTTACTTCTGCTCCTAGGTTTGAGTCATTAAATCTATATTGCACCTCACAATCCCAATCTACACTTTTCACTATAAACTTCACTTGGTTTACAAGAAAATCCTCCCCTTCTTTATTCTCTCTTGCTCCATCTATGGCAACATAGAGTTTCGTGGGTTTAGCCGCTCTTATTCTTTCAAATACCTTTTCTATATTATCGGGACGATTAAATCCTATTAATAATATTGGCACTGTTATTTTTGTATTCATGCTAAAACAACTTATTTTTTATTGTTACTATGTGTGAATGTATTTGTTTTTTCTCGTTCTTATTTAGCCCCAATAAATATATCAAAATTGATATATATATTATTGATATTGCACTTCCGAGTATAATTACTGTTATATCATCCCCTATATATTGTTTTAAAAGAAAGATAGGCAATATGAAAGCAGATACTGCTACAGCGGGGAGAATGGTTTGTTTAATGTAGCGAATTAAAGAAAAGTTCGTAAGCTGTATCATAATATAAATCTGATATACAGCTACAAATACAGTACTTGCTATTATAACAATAGTTATCCAATAAGGGGAAAAGTTCAACTTAAATAAAAAATAGGTTATTGGAACAGTTAGTAGAGATATAATACTTACCCCTATCTGATTATTTCTAATTTTACCCGTAGCTTGAATAGAGGCATCAAAACCACTTACTAAACATCCTACCAAACCATTTACAAACATGAGCACTATAAATACAGAAGTATATTCAGGGACATGGTCTAACCATAAGTGTAAAATAGGTTTTATAAATAATATTAACGGAACCACTGGTAACAACATAATTAAGAACGTTATTTTAGAAATTTTATACACTAGTTCTAACGAACGTTCTTGATTTGATTCTTGGTTTTTAATTATTTGTGGTACTGCTGCTTGATTTATACTACGCACAAAAGTCATTACAAAAGTATTCACTTGGTTTGCAATGGCAAATGCTGAATTTAATATTGTTCCAAAAAACAAGTTTATTATAATTGCTGAGAACTGATTTTTTGCAATCGAAGCTACCGCTCCTATTAAAATCCAGAAACTATATGCAAAAATTTGTTTATAATCAGATATTTGTTTATTTAGTTTCCA
>CAYJBL010000234.1:2369-3307 GCA_964368115.1 uncultured Bacteroidales bacterium | reverse complement strand
TATTGTTTTTAAAAATTGTCGTACCAACTTCTTCGTTTTGCTAATTTTAGATCTTTTAACATTGCGGCCTTTACATTGATTTGGAACATATATGATTTATGTTGACCAAATGGAACCAGATATAGGCTAGCTTCCCAGCAATGCAAATCACGATGTATGTTAATAGTAGTGTATGATGGTTTTTTGTTTTCAATGTCATATCCGCTGGTAACACTAATTTTCCATTTATCGGTAAGGCTTAAGTCTCCAGAGACGTTTAGAGTTTGTGTAATGTTTGTTTCGTCGTATGGTTTAGAATATCTAAGCGAGTAGTTTATACGAATATTCCATGGAACATTAAAATCGATATATTGCTCAGGATATCCATAAAGTGTAGCGTATCTATCTATTTCAGAGTGTGTTTTTACTTTAGAGTTTTCTTCCTTACGAGCATTTGAATTTAGCGAAAAACCAACAGAAGTATTTAAAATTGTTAGACGGACTAATTTATTATCATTTGATAAATTAAACGTATTAATGCGAACCCAATTCCCGTATTCATTTTTAGCTATTGCATACGGATCTAATGTTCCATTTATTGTAATATCAAGAATCTTTACTTTTGTTCTAGCACTGATATTTATAGGAGCCCAATTTAAACTATCAGCCATAAGATTGTAGTTTGTCGAAATATTTAAACTTTCAAGAATTTTAACCTTTTTATCTGTGTCAATTGTATCTTTGTCATTTCTCAGTTTCATTTCTAAGTTGTTGCCTAGATTAAAATTTATTAGTCCAGAACCACCAATACCAGGTGTTCCGTATGGCAAACCTTCGAAGCGAGAATACATAGTACTTATTGTGTCGTATTGTTGTGTCGAATTGTTATAAACAATTTGTCCATAGTCTTCGTAGTAATTATATCTGTCTAAGCTAAAATCAGGGCGAAAACTAACGCT
>CAYJBL010000234.1:447-2359 GCA_964368115.1 uncultured Bacteroidales bacterium | reverse complement strand
TAGCCTTTACGCTTCCTTTTTTGAAATTAAAAGTTCCATACATTTGTGTCGACATATTTATTGAGGCATTATAGTCCCAAACGCGATCGAATCCAGATGAATAGTTGCTAGCTAAAAAACCAATGCTATCAGTGTCGGACTCATAATCCCAATATTTATTTAATGATTTAAAATACCATCTTTCGTTATATGTGAAATTTGGTGTTACTGTGATGTATTTTAGTAATTTGAATGAAGAGCTAATAGGTATTTTATGTGAAATGCCATTGTTCATTTCTAAGAAATCGGTGAGGGAGTATGCTAGAGTAGAATCTGTAGCAGAAATTTTATTTGTAAGCATCATATTATATGAAACTCCAATTTTTTCGTAAAATTTGCTTTCGCCAACTTTTACCTTTCTTTTTAGTGGATATATTCTACTCATGTTGAAAGAAACATCGGGTAGCGAAAGATCTATTTTTCCTGTAGTATTATTTTGATTGTGTCTGAAAGCGGCACTTAAACTGAATGGAGTATTTGCGAAATTTTTACTATATGAAATGCTAGAAGTCTTATTTGTACTCATGTAATTTTCTGGACTATAAGAATTGAGTCTATCATAAGATGAACTAGAAATATTAACATCTGCCGAAAAAGAAGAATTTGGGCGAGCTTTAGAGTCTTGTTGGAATTTCCACACTAATGAGTACATGTTAGTAGATTCGTAATTATCAAAACCTTTGTATCCAATATTGTTTTTATAGAATCTAAAATCAAGTTGTCCGTTGAATTTATATCTGACTTTGTAGTTTGTATTTAGCCCAAGTCCCCAGCTTCCTTTTGTATATATATCGCCCAAGAGTGTAAGATCCATATAATCGTTTACTGCCCAATAATATCCACCATTTCTTAAGAAGAAACCTCGATTGCCTTCTTCGCCAAACTCGGGGATAATAACGCCGCTTGTTCCTTTTTTAGAATTAGGGAAAAATCCAAATGGAATACCAAGTGGAGTTGGTATGTCTTCAATAACAAGATAGGCTGGACCAGAAATTATTTTGTCATTTGGAATTACTTTACCTTTTGTAATTTTAAAATAATAATGTGGGTGTTCGTGATCACATGTTGTAAATTTTCCATCAATAAGATGAATATGCCCGTTTTCTTGTCGTTTTGTTTTGCCTCCGTGAAGGAAACTACCATCATATTCTGTAGTTACATTCTTTATAATACCTTTTTTAGTATCAAAATTAAATCTGATAGTGTCTGCATTAAAATTTTCTGATTCATCTTTAAATATAGGTTTTCCTCGAACTGTGTCATTGTCATCTGGAATACCGTATGCTAGTGTTTCGTTAGTATTTAGGTCAATTTCAATATAAGCTGCCGATAAATTTATACTCTCGTATATAACGACTGCGTTTCCATATAAAAATGCTTTTTCTTGGATAAAATCAGTAATTATAGAATCTTCAGCATCGTAAAAAATTGGAGCATCAAAATTCATACTTGATTTTGGTTTTGGTATTGTATCAACTTTTATAAGCTCATTATTTATACCTATAGTGTTAAAATTTGCATTGGAATTTTGTTTCTGAATAGTATCGTCAACACAAAAATTTTCGCTGTAAAAAGATTTGATATTGTTAGTATTGAAATTGGTATAGTCTTTGCTATTAGAGATATGCGAAAATAAAATGACCGTTATTATTGTTAATAACAGTTTACTGAAAAGTTTTTTATACGATATGAAAATAATACCTTTGTACAAAATAAAAATTTGTCCAAAACTAATGAAAAAAAACGTTTTGAATGAAAAAACATTTATCATTATGAAGTCAAAATTATACTATGTTGTGTTTTTTATTTGTGTATTAGGTATATGCACGTCAAATCAAGTTTATTCTCAAGCTAAAACAAAGCTAAAAACAGT
>CAYJBL010000234.1:0-437 GCA_964368115.1 uncultured Bacteroidales bacterium | reverse complement strand
GGCACATTTCTGAAAGAAAAAGATCTTACATTATCCATTGCATTAAAATTAGGAAATTTAATAAAAGAAAATCATGAGGATATTGAAGTAATTTATACTCGTGACGATGATAGATATATCGAATTATATAAGCGTGCAAAAATTGCAAATGAAAATAACGCAGATTTATTTATAAGTATTCACATAAATTCAGCATCAAATAAAACAGCAAGTGGAACGGAAACTTTTGTGATGGGAGTGGATAAAAGTGGTGCAAATATGGCAGTAGCAAAACGTGAAAATTCTGTAATTTTACAGGAAGACGATTATCAAGATCAATACGAAGGATTTGATCCAAATGATCCAGAGTCACATATAATATTTAGTTTGTACCAAAATGCAAACTTAGACCAAAGTTTAGTTTTTGCAGATGCAATCCAAGATAATTTTACCAGTGT
>CAYJBL010000233.1:0-3353 GCA_964368115.1 uncultured Bacteroidales bacterium | reverse complement strand
TCTATCTAAATGATCTGGTGTAATATTCAGCAATAAGCATAATTCTGATTTAAATGCATACATATTATCTAACTGAAAACTACTTAATTCCAAAACATAATACTCGAAATTTTCTGTCGCGACTTGATATGCGAAACTTTTTCCTACATTGCCAGCTAAACCTACATTTAACCCGGCTTTTTGCAATATATGATATGTCAATAATGCAGTTGTTGTTTTTCCGTTACTACCTGTAATACAGATTTTCGATGCATTAGTATATCTTGCTGCAAATTCAATTTCTGATATTATTGGTATTTCTAGATCAATAATTTTTTTTACTATAGAAACTGTATCTGGGATACCTGGACTTTTTATTACTTCACATGCATTAAGAATTAATTTTTCGGAATGAATATTTTCCTCAAAAGCTATTTCATAATCATTTAGCACATCTTTATATTTATTTGGTATTGCAGTTTTATCCGACACAAATACATCAAAACCTTTCTGCTTTGCTAAAACCGCTGCACCAGTGCCACTTTCGCCAGATCCTAATATTACAATTCTTTTTTGCATTATTTCTTATCTCAACTTAAGTGTTATTATTGATATTACTGCCAATAATAAAGTTATAATCCAAAATCTTGCAACAATTTTTGGTTCTGGAATCCCACCTTTCTGATAGTGGTGATGCAAGGGAGCCATCTTAAAAAGCCGCTTACCTTCTCCAAATTTCCGCTTTGTATACTTAAAATAGCTAACCTGTAACATAACCGACAGGCTTTCAACTAAAAATATTCCACACAAAATTGGTATCAGTAGTTCTTTCTTGATTATTATTGCAAAAACAGCAATAATTCCACCTAACGCAAGAGAACCTGTGTCTCCCATAAATACTTGTGCTGGAAAAGAGTTGTACCACAAAAACCCTATTGTTGCTCCAATAAAAGCACTCATATATATTACCAATTCACCAGTATTTGGGATATACAAAATTTGTAAATATTCTGCGGCAATTCGGTTACCACTTACGTATGCCAATATACCTAATGTAACCCCAATAATTGCCGATGTCCCGGTTGCTAAACCATCTAAACCATCTGTTAAATTAGCTCCATTCGAGACCGCTGTAACAATTAATATTGTTGCAATGATAAAAACAAACCACGCTATTTTTTCTGCATTATCTCCTAAAAATCCTACAATTTTAGCATAGTCAAATTCATTATTTTTAAGAAACGGAATTGTTGTTTTTGTAGATTTAACATCAATAAACTCTACACTATCATCTGCGCTATCTACAACTTCTACGATTTGTTGGTTTGTCTGCCCATCTACTTTTGTTCTTATCACAACATCATCAGAGAAGTACAGTGTTCCACCAACTATAAAACCAAGGATTATTTGTCCTATAATCTTATACTTACCACTTAATCCGTCTTTATTTTTGTATTTTATTTTTAGATAATCATCAGTAAATCCTAATAAGCCCAACCAAACAGTAGTAATAAGCATTAGAATTATATATATATTACCTAATTTTGCAAATAATAAAGTTGGTATTAGTATTGCTAAAATAATGATAATACCTCCGATTGTTGGAGTTCCTTTTTTTTGCATTTGTCCTGCTAGGTCAAGGTCTCGAATTTCTTCTCCAATTTGCTTTCTCTGTAATAATCTTATTATTTTCTTCCCAAAGAAAATTCCGACTACTAAAGAAGTAATCATCGCCATTGCTGCACGAAACGTAATATACTCGAATACACCTGCTCCAGGTAATCCAATCTCGTTTAAATAATCAAATAAATAATATAACATTATACTAATTCTTTAAAGGTTTCTACTATTATTTCTTTATCATCAAAATGATGTCTAATTCCATTTATTTCTTGGTATTTTTCATGCCCCTTTCCTGCAACCAAAATAACATCTCCAGGCACTGCCATCATACATGCCGTACGAATAGCTTCTTTTCTATTTGAAATTCTCAAAACATGTTTCTTTTGCACAAGATTGACTCCTTGCATCATATCATCTAATATTGCTTCTGGATCTTCTGTTCTTGGATTGTCTGATGTAAGTATTAATTTTGAACTACCCGACACCGCAATTTCTGCCATCTCTGGACGCTTTGCTTTATCTCTATCTCCTCCAGCGCCAACGACACATATTAATTTGCCGCTCCCTTCTAGTATTTCATTTATTGTCACAATAACATTTTTTAATGCATCTGGAGTATGAGCATAATCAACAACCGCACTCACACCTGTTCCAGATAAAATTGTTTCAAATCTTCCTTCGACAGAACGAACCAAACTAAGTGCTTTCAATATTTCATACTTTTCAAATCCTAACTGCACAGCACAAGCATAAATTGCAATTAGATTATATGCATTAAATTTCCCAGTAAAACTTGTCCAAATTTCCTGTCCATCAATATCTAATAACATTCCATCAAAATGCTTTTCTAAAATTTTAACTTTATAGTTTGAAGCTGATTTTAATGAATAGGTATATTTTTTTGCTTTTGTATTCTGAACTATTATTTCACCATTCTTATCATCAATATTTGTTATTGCAAAAGCAGTTTTTGGTAATATATCAAAGAATTTTTGCTTTGCTTTTATGTAGTCCTTAAACGTTTTGTGAAAATCAAGATGATCGTGCGTAATATTTGTAAAAATTCCTCCCGCAAATATCAACCCAGCTATCCTATCTTGAGCTGCTGCATGTGAACTTACTTCCATAAAACAATATTCGCAGCCCGAATCGATCATTTCACTTAAATACTTATTTATTGTTAGTGGATCTGGTGTTGTGTGCGTTGCTACGATTTCTCTTTCTTCGATCAAAATATTTATTGTCGACAACAAACCTGTTTTGTATCCTAATTTTCTAGTAAGATTATACAAACTTGTAGCAATTGTAGTTTTCCCATTTGTACCTGTTACTCCAATAAGTTTTATATTTGAAGATGGGCTACCATAATAATAATCTGCAATTATCCCTAAAGCATATGATGAAGATTTAACTTGAATATATGTAATTTTTGAGTTTAAATTTCCTGGCATTTCTTCACATACGACAATTGATGCTCCTAAACTTTCGGCTTTGTCAATATATTTGTGCCCATCAGTTTGTGTTCCTTTTATTGCAACAAATAAACTATTATTTGCAACTTCTCTCGAATCAAAACATACATGAGTAAAATTCCCATCGTTATTATTAACAATAGTTATCAACTCAATTTTATTTATGAAATCTTTTATATTCATCATCTTAAAATTATTTCTATTGGATCACCTTTTTTATATGTAGTTCCAGAAAATGGAGTTTGACGTACAACCCTTCCTCGACCTTCAACAGTAACT
>CAYJBL010000232.1:0-3389 GCA_964368115.1 uncultured Bacteroidales bacterium | reverse complement strand
ATGAATACGAACTTTCATTTGATTTAGCAAACGGAACTGGAGATGCAGATGCAATAACTGTAACTTATGATGCTGAAATCGGTACGCTTCCAATCATTACTCGCGACGGTTATACTTTTGATGGTTGGTTTATCGATGATGTTGAAATTACTGAAACTATGATTTGGAACTACACCGACGACCAAACTGCAATTGCTCAATGGGAGCTTACAGTTGGAATCGAAGATATAAATACAACGGTAATAAATATTTATCCAAATCCTGCTACCGACATTGTTCGTATTAAGGGAATTGAAGCTCAAGAATTACAGATAATTGACATTGCAGGCCGCACCTTACTACAAGTAAAAAATACTCAAGAAGTAAATGTTTCTAGGCTTAAAACTGGTACTTATTTTATCAATATAATTGATTTAGAAAACAATACGCACATATCTAAATTTATTAAAAAATAATTTTTTCAAGTTTATTTTATTTCTAACGGAGTGGGCACAATGTTTCACTCCGTTTTTTTATTATTTGAGAATAACTTTTTACAGCCTAACTAATTTTTATTATAATAATACGTATTTTTACGGCTTAAAATCAAAAAATATGAAACAAAAAAATTTATTAGTATTACTTACGCTAATTTTATTAAATATAAACTTATTTGCTTCAGTAGCTGAGAATAACGTTTATTCTATAAAATTAGAAGATGGGAGAAATTTATCTTATCAAAAATTTGGAGACGAGATTTTCTCCTTCGCAAAAACATTAGATGGATACACACTGTTAAAAAACATCGAATTAAACGGGCTTACTTATGCAATCCATAATGAAAATGGAAATTTGGTTGCTTCGAATGTTCTAGCTGTAAATAAACCTGATAGAACAACACAAGATCAAAATTTTCTAGCATCGATAACTCAAAATTTACAATTTAGCCAAAACCAAATGGACGAAATTGCGGCAAAAAGAGCGTCAAGAGCACAAAGTATGTCTCAATATAATGCTGCTCCAACAACTGGCAATCCTAATTTCTTAGTTATTTTGGTTAATTTTTCAGATTTATCATTCACTGGAAGCAATGCAACAACTTTCAATAGTGCTGTTTCTCAATCCAACTATACCGCAAACGGTGCTACTGGTAGTGTAAAAGATTATTTTTACGACAATTCTATGCAAGCACTAAATGCAAATTTTGTTGTAGCAGGACCATACACTCTGCCTCAAACAAAAGCTTACTACGGTGCAAACAATGTACTTGGAGATGACACAAATCCTAAACAAATGGCTTTAGATGCAGCCAATTTAGCAAATGCTGATGGAATTAATTTTGCTGATTACGATAATGACAATGATGGTATCGTTGATATGGTTCACATAATATATGCAGGCTATGGCGAAGCAAGTAGTCCCGACGAAGATGCAATATGGCCTCACGCATGGGTATTCCCATACGATGGAGGTTTCCCAACTATTGATGGCAAAACATTGCGTAGTTATTCATGTTCTAACGAACTACGCTATTATAACAATACAATGGACGGCATTGGCACTATTTGCCACGAAATGGGTCATGTACTTGGATTACCAGATTTTTATGATACCGACTATGAAGGAACAAATGGACAAGCATTTGATATGGGAAGCTGGGATTTAATGTCAAGTGGAAACTATAACAATAGCGGAAAAACTCCTCCATGCCTAACAAGTGTTGAAAGAGAAATGCTTTCATGGCTTACCCCTACTACAATATCGACCGAGACAGGTCATAGCTTAGGTGTTTTAGCAACTACCAATCAAGCCTATAAAGTCCCATTGAGCAATAATGAATATTTAATGCTTGAAAACAGAAAACATGAAAAATGGGATCAATACATACCTGGTGAAGGCTTGCTTATTATGCATGTCAGTCAAGATAAGCTAAATTCTTGGATAAACACAGGTAATAATACTATCAATGTAGATCCTAACGATAGAGGGTGTTTCATCGAACCAGCAATTGGTGGATATGAGAATTCTGAATCATCATCTACAACATTTCCTGGAACCGCAAATATCACATCGTTTGGACCTGCTGCATTGATAGATGGAACTATAATTGAAAAAAGCCTTACAAATATTACACAAGAAACAAATTATACTATTAATTTCAACTTTGTTAACGAGGTTGTTATTCCTGATGTTGACCCTATGACTGGAGATTTTGAAACCAATGTAGGCGATTTTGCTCTAAATTTTTCTGGTTGGACACAACATGATTTAGACGGTGGGGCAACTTACTCTGTTAATATTGACTTTACAAATGAAGGATATACTGGGTCTTTTATTGCTTTTAACTCTAGCGGAATTGCAGATGCGAACTATGCATCTTATGAAGGAGATAAACATGGAATATGCTTTGCTGCTAATCCAAGTACAATGAACCCTGGGTATAGTAGTAATAATGACTGGCTAATTACCCCACAATCCGAGGTTATTTCAGCAGGAGCGATATTTCAAGCTCAAGTAAAATCAATAACTGACTATTACGGCTTAGAAAGATATGCTATTTGGGTTTCTACAACAAATACTGATATTGCAAGTTTCACAAAAATTTCTGCTGGAGAATATATAGAAGCTCCTGTGACTTGGACAGAAATATCGTATGACCTTTCTGATTATATTGGAGAACAAATATATATCGCTATTCAATGTGTTTCTGATGATGCAATGGCATTTCAGATTGATAATATTGAAATTATTAATAGTACCACCGCTCCTATGACAGGAGATTTTGAAACTAATGTAGAAGATTTTGCTCTAAATTTTCCTGGTTGGACACAACACGATGTAGATGGAAGTGCAACAGGTGCTATACAAAATGCAACATTCCCTAACCAAGGATATACAGGTTCTTTTATTGCATTTAACGGAGCTACTGCAAATATTTCTGGTCATCAGGCTTATGAAGGCGATAAATATGGCGCTTGTTTCTTTAATAATTCTCCTCCAAACAATGATTGGTTAATTACTCCACAAACCGAAACAATTACAGAAGGTGCGCAATTTAAAGCTCAAGTAAAATCAATGACGGATCAATATGGCTTAGAGAGATATGCTATTTGGGTTTCTACAACTGGTACTGAGATTGCAAATTTCACAAAAGTTTCTGCTGGAGAATATGTAGAAGCTCCTACAACTTGGACAGAAATTGTATATAACCTAGATGCATATATTGGAGAGCAAATATACATTGCTATTCAATGCGTTTCTCATGACGCTTTTGTATTTCAGATTGACAATATTGAAATAATAAATGAAACTGTCGTTCCAACTACTTACACACTTTCGTTCGATGCAAACTATGCTGGGGCTACTAATCCTGCTAACATGACAGTTACGGATGGGCTAGAAATTGGTAC
>CAYJBL010000231.1:0-3394 GCA_964368115.1 uncultured Bacteroidales bacterium | reverse complement strand
CCTATCGGGTTTTGATCGACATATTCAATATCTTTTACCATATTAATGTCTCCTAATAATTCTTTATGATCGCCTACTTTATCATATCCCATCATTAGCGCTTTTTTTATTGCTGGGTACAAAACGCCTTTTACTAAACTTGTTTTTCCAGAACCACTTACACCCGTAACTAAACATGCAACTTCTAAGGGAATTTTAACATCTATATTTTTCAAATTATGATGTCTCACTCCTGTTAGAGTAATCGAATTTCTCCAATTTAATTTTGGCTCAACTCTATAACTTTGCAATTCGCCACGTAAATACTTTGCCATTAAAGTATCTGTTTTTTCTAGCATCTCATCAATTGTGCCTGCAAAAACAATTTCACCACCATAATTTCCTGCTAATGGGCCTATTTCAATTATATAATCTGCTGATCTAATTATATCTTCATCATGTTCAACTACAACAACTGTATTGTTTCGATCTCTTAATTTCTTTAGTATTTTAATCAAATTATCTGTATCTTTTGGGTGTAAACCTATACTTGGTTCATCTAATACATACAATGAGCCCACTAATCCCGCTCCAAAAATTGTAGCCAAACTGATTCTTTGTGATTCTCCACCCGATAATGTTGATGACAATCTATTTAATGTTAAGTATTGTAAGCCAACATCTGTAATAGATTGTAACCTAAAACATATTTCATCATACAATCTTCCTGCAACTTCTATCTCATATCTATTCAATTGTAAATCAATGAAAAATTGCAATAATTTATCTATTGAAATATCAATTAAATCCCCAATTGATTTGTCTCCTATTTTTACATTGAATGCTTCTTTTTTTAATCTTTTGCCTTCACATTCTGGACATACTCTTTTCCCTTGATAACGAGATATTAGAATCCGATACTGTATTTTATGTCTTTGTGTTTCTAAATAATCAAAGAAGTTATTTATTCCTGCTACATCTTTATTTCCGTTCCACAATAAATTTCGTTCGTCAATTGTTAGTTTATAATATTCTCGGTGAATTGGAAAATTATATTTTGCTGATTTTTGCACAAATGATTTCTTCCATTCCTGCATAACTTCTCCATTCCAACATGCAACTGCATTATTAAAAACGCTCAAGTTTTTATTTGGTATTACTAGATCTTCATCAACTCCAAGTATTTTACCAAAACCTTCACACAATGGACATGCCCCTATGGGATTATTAAAGCTGAACATATGTACTGATGGTATTTCAAACGAAATTCCATCTGCTTCAAATTTATTCGAAAAATTAAAAAATTCTATACACTTTTTGTTATCTGTCACCACACAACATGCTCCGCCTCCTTCGGTAAATGCAGTTTGCACAGAATCCGATAATCTTCCTATTTGCAGATTATCATTTTTTACAACTATTCTATCTAATACAATTTGTACACTATCACCTAACGTAGCTATATTTATTTCACTTAATTTACATATATTATTCTCCGAAACAAGCCTCGTATACCCCTGTTGTTCAATCAATTTAAGCTGAACATCTTTGGGTTGCTGTGAATTAAACTTATAGCTAAAGCATATCATTACCCGAGTTTCAGACTCTAAATTATTAATAGATTCTATTGAATCACGTTTTACTAGTTTTCCTGAAATAGGTGAATATGTTTTACCAATTCGCGAATACAATAACTTTAAATAGTCGTAAACTTCAGTCGAGGTTCCAACTGTAGATCGAGAATTTCTTGAGCTAACTTTTTGTTGGATAGCTATTGCTGGTGGAACGCCATCAATATAATCAACATCTGGTTTATCCATTCTTCCTAAAAATTGACGCGCATAAGATGATAAACTCTCCACGTAACGTCTTTGCCCTTCTGCAAAAAGAGTATCAAATGCTAATGAAGATTTTCCTGATCCAGATAATCCTGTTATTACAGTTAGTTTTCCATGTGGAATTTCAACATCAATATTCTTTAAATTATGAACTCTAACTCCTTTTAATTTGATTGTTTTTACTCGTTCCATCGGTTGTTATATCTAAAGACAAAGAACTAACAAATTTAGAAGATATACAAAACAAAAAAAGCTATTCTAAAATATTTCTACTTTAAAATAGCTTTCTGTTACTTTTTTAACAACGATTTAGTCGTCTCTTCTTCTGCGATTATTATATCCTCCGCGATCACGATTAAATCCACCACGATTAGGGCGATCCTCTCTTGGGCGTGCAATGTTTACATTGATAACTTTACCATCATACTCTGCTTGATTTAGTTCTTCAATCGCTTTTTCAGCTTGTGTATCGTCGTTCATCTCAACGAAACCAAAACCTCTAGAGCGATTTGTTTCTCTATCCATAATCACTTTAGCAGAACTAACCTCTCCGTATTCTGCAAATAATTCTCTTAAGTCCGCATCTGTTATTGCATAACTTAAATTTGAAATGTAAATGTTCATTAAATAAAATTAATTAAAATAAATAAATGTGAGCTTTAAATAAGAAAATAAAATAAAGAACGCTCACTCAATTATCAGATAATCTGGCAATAATTCTTTGAAATATAAACGTTTTAAATCTCAAATACGGCGCAAAGGTATTATTTAATTGAACATAAAAAAAATTTTTCTGCCAATTTAACAAAATTTTAATTGCAAACACTCGTATTACATTGATATTCTGCCCTATAATTAGCAATATATTATTAAATAATAATTATTTAATAATTGCTCATTAATCATACAATTTGTATACTTTTGTGTAAATTTATTACACAATACATTTATATTAACTAGGCAAAATATGCGTATACTATTTGTAGCTCCTCGATTTCCTTTTCCCCTAGATAAGGGCGACAAGTTGAGAGTATATAATTTTATACGAGAATTTTCTCAAAACGCAGAAATACATTTATTTTGTGTATCTCAAGATAATATACCAGAAGAACATATCTCAGAACTTAAGTTATACTGTAAATCAATTTATATTGCGAAAATCAATATATTAGAAAGAATTTTCAGTTTTATACATGTCTTTTTTAGATTTTTACCATTACAAATAGGATATTTCTATTCTAAAAGTGCAAAACGAAAATTTAACAAATACAAAGAATCTGTTTCTCCCGACATCATTTTCTTTCAAATGCTTCGAATGTATCTATACTTAAACGATAAAGATAAAACAATAAAAGCTTTAGACTATCAAGACGTTCTCTCTTATAGTCTATATAGACGAATAAAATATGCTAATATTTTTAGTCGCTTTGTATTCAACTATGAATATAAAACTATGAACCGACTAGAAGCAAAAGCTTTTTACGATTTCGATATCAAAACAATAATATCAGAACAAGACCGTGATCTACTATCTCTAACTGACATTGAAAAACAAAAAGTAATAATTCTCCAAAATG
>CAYJBL010000230.1:0-3397 GCA_964368115.1 uncultured Bacteroidales bacterium | reverse complement strand
TCACTTTATGTTTTATGCAGCAAGTATATCTCGTTTTTTTTACCACTAAAAAAAACGTGCAAGTATACAAATAATTATCAAAATCATCCCTTTTTTCGCACTTACTATTTGAAGTTAGGAAGTTAGGAAGTTACAAGTTATTCTTTAAGACAACAGTGTTTTAAGGCAGTGCCGAAGTTCGAGTATTGCAAGTGTAGAATCTTTATAAACCTGAATCTAAGAAGGATCGATCTTGCGTGCTGGGGATGTACTAAGGAAGCATATTGTCGATAAGGTGCCTTCTCTTCTTCCTGAAGTTTTGATACCATAAGGTTATTGTTAGGATTTAATACAATATTGATATTTTGCATTCTTTATTTTAGGAATGAGTATATGTAAAATCAGAAATTAATTAGTTTTGCAATATTAATGTTCAACACTAAAATAAAATGGAAAATATTAGTTGTGGTTTCGAGGTGCTTTCTATCAATAGCAATAATTTGTACGATAATTTTGTGGTGGTAAATACTCCATCCATGATTAGGTGCAACAAAGGTTGGGCAAAAGTGAGCAAAAACGATGTTAAATATAAGTTTAGCAAAGGTGCTCATTTTATGGTGTACGAAAATTCGCACATTAGAATTCTCGAAAGCAGCAACGACTTTGAATGTACGCTATGCCTGATAGAAAGCTCGTTTCTGACCGAAGTATATCCATTTTTGAACACTCGAATGTGGAGCGTTTTTGAATGCAGCACTCCCGACAATTGCAGGGTGAAACAAAACGATATGCTAAATGTGCTTTTCAATCAGTTGATAGAAACACACAATTCCAATACTCTTCAGTTTAATCGTAGCATAGCATTATTTTTGTTCTTGAGTTATTTGCATTTGCTGTACAACGAATTACTACCAAGCATAAGTTCCGACACGTTGCAGCGCGACTCAAACACCGCCATCGGAAATAATATATTAGATAAGTTTTTTATACTTTGCAGTAAGCACTATACCGAACAACGAAGCGTTGAGTTTTATGCCAACAAACTACATATTTCTACCCGACATTTATACAATATCACAATTACGGCTAAACAAGTAAGCCCTAAGGCAATAATCGATAGTTTTGTAATAGGCGCAATAAAAAATCTACTAATAACATCGTCGCTTTCGGTGCAAGAAATTTCTGCTAAACTCAATTTCCCAGATCAATCTACACTTCGCCAATATTTTAAACGTAATACTGGTGTTTCTCCATCAGAATATAGAAACTCTAATAAGCAGAATTGATGATAATTTCTGCCTGATAAAAACATTTCGATATTCACCAAATTACACATTTTACGTAATATATTTCACTAAAATATCAGTTCCGTTTTTACATATTTTAGTTCCGTTTTTAACTACACTCTATTCGCCAAGCCGCACTACATTTGCAGCCGCAATTATTGAACTAGAAAACCATAATGGAGAAAAGAATAGGAAAATACTACAAATCAATTATAAACTTAGCAATACCAATTATTATTGGTCAAGTTGGAACAATAATTACAGGCGTTGCCGATACCATTATGGTGGGGCAACACAGCACCGAAGAGCTTGCTGCATCAGCTTTTGTGAACAATGTGTTCAATCTTTTTATGATTATTGGAGTTGGATTTACGTTTAACTTTGCTCCTATTGTAAGTTCATATCTTGCTAAAAACGACAAAAAAGCAATTGGCGATTGGCTTAAAAACAGCCTTGTTACAAATTCTATTTTAGGTCTTGTATTTGCTTTCGTTCTTACTCTTATATACATCAACATCAATAATATGGGTCAACCTGAGGAACTAATTCCACTTATTAAACCATATTTTGTCGTTTATGGACTATCAATAATTCCTATTATGGTGTACACTACATTTAGGCAATTTGTTGAAGCTATTTTAAAACCAGCAACCTCGATGTGGATATTTCTTTTGGGAAATATTTTGAATATAATTGGCAACTACATACTTATTTATGGTAAATTAGGCATGCCAGAATTAGGCTTGTATGGTGCAGGTATTAGTACTCTTATTTCGCGTTGCATAATGGTTTTGGCATTTGTTGTTGTAATTAAATTTGGACATTTCTACAAAGAATATATAATTGGTTTTTACGAGAGTAAATTAAGTAAACGCAAAATACTAAATCTAATAAAACTTGGCACTCCGATTGGCGCACAACAAGGTTTCGAAGCTGCAACATTTAGCATTACTGCAATTATGGTTGGCTGGCTAGGAAGTTTTGAGCTTGCGGCGCATCAAGTTGCAGTTACTATCTCATCTGTATGCTACATGTTGTTTTTAGGTTTAGGAAACGCTGTAGCAATACGTGTTAGCTATTTTAAAGGAATGAACGATTTTCCATCTATACGAAAAGTCAACAATGCTGGAATAATATTAAGTTTGGTTTTTTCAGTAATGATTTCAATAATTTTACTCTTTGGAACTACGCAAATATGTATGCTCTTTTCCGACGATATGGATGTTTTAAAAATTGTCGCTTCTCTTATCCCAATACTTATGATATATTGCTTTGGCGATGGAATACAAATAGTATTAACAAACTCTCTGCGTGGTTTGGCCGATGTAAATATCATAATGTATATTTCAGCTATAGCTTATTTCGGAATTGCAATTCCTGCAGGATATTTCTTTGGTTTTATTTTAGATATGAGAATAATGGGAATTTGGTTAGCCTATCCTATTGGTTTCTTTTTTGCATGTACATTGTTTTATATGAGGTTTAGACGATACTATGGCAAATTGAGTAGTGTAAAATAAATAAGATAACAGTTGTGCCGTTGTACCTAATTAGTTAATTACAATTTATCTATACATAACAACTGACTCATTATTAATTAATATGCTTTCAGCTATAAATTTTATTTACTTCAAAATAAAACTTACATCAGCAGTAGAACCTCCAAAGCCAGTTGAAGCATTGTTTTCTCTTCTATCATAACTATTTATTATCTTCCCGCTTAAGGTTCTGTTGTTAACAAAAGCTCCATTAAAACTGTCGCTATAATATGTTTTTACAAAACCCGAAACGCCCAATTCTTCAATAGTATAATCTACACGGACAGTATCTTTTCCTGCAAGATGAATGCTATCGCCCTTTAACTCGTATTGTAATCTATACGAAGTTATTTCCGATTCGTTTGCAAGCCTTTCTATTTCCCACACCAACGAATCTTCCGAGATAAAACGTATTGTGCTGTACGAGATGCTATATTCCTTACCAACAAGTTGCTGTTGCGTTATACTGAAAATTTCATTTTCTTTTTTGCACCCAATAAAAAAGAGTGTTACTATTAATATTAAAATAATATTCTTCATCTTTGTAAAATTAATAACACTGCAAAAGTAGGATAATTTATAAAGCTACAACTA
>CAYJBL010000229.1:0-3402 GCA_964368115.1 uncultured Bacteroidales bacterium | reverse complement strand
CATCTCCAAAAATTGCAAGAATAATAATTGCAGGAATTATGTCAGGGCAATTTGTAGCATCAAAATCGAAACTTTTTATAGACGATTTTTTGAGTATTATTTTGTTGTTGCTAATTTTATATGGCACTCTAGCAAGATCAAAAACCTTGAGAATCGCAATGTCGGCTTGCTGCGAATTAAAAGAGAGTCCTGAAATTTCTATATCGCCGCTTATCGCTGCTGCAACAAGAAAATTTGTTATACCACTCCAATCTCCTTCAACCATATAGCTAAATTCTTTATACTGCTGATTTCCTTTAATGAATATTTCAATAATATTGTGATCCTTTCTAGTAATTTGACATGATACACCTGCTATCTGCATAATTTGAACTGTCATTAGTATATAATTGTAACTAACAGGATTGTGTATAACAAGCATTGAATCTCCTTGTTGGACAGGTAAAGCCATCATTAAACCACTAATTAGTTGAGATGATTTACTACCATCAATATTGTATGTACCACTATTTAGATATGCGTGTGTGAAGTTTATAGGAACACTATTATTACTTGTCTTAAATTTACAACCCATATCAGAAAAAATATAAAATTCGCTTGCGATATTTCGGTTTAATAAACTTCCATGTCCATCAACAATAAAGGTGTTTTTGAAATTACATGCAATAGGAGTAAATAATCGAGCTAAAAGTGCAGATTCGCCGCAATAAATATTATTTGATTTTTTTGAATTAATAGGGTAAATATGTAATTTGTTTTCAGAAATTTCGTATTCAGAACCAAGCGTACGTAGTATATCGCGAGCATGAATAACGTCGTCTGAATTTCCAAAATTAGTTAAGTAACAATCGCTTCTAGAAAGTAAAGCAGCAGCTAGTGCTCTTTGTTCTGAACTTTTGGATGGAGCAGCAATGATTTTCCCAGATATTTCAGATTTAGATAATACTATTTTCATGGTTTTACTAGTCTTGTTAATTCATCAATGCTTATTTCTTCTACTACTGGAGCACCTACATCTTGAATAAAAACAAAATTAATATTTGAGGATTTAACTTTTTTGTCATGGACAAGCAGATTTAAATGCTCTTCAGTTAATACGTAATTATTTGAAAAACCTTGCTTCTTAATTATATTTCGGATATATGAAGCGATTTCTGAACTTATGTGAGATTTTTTCTCTGAAATATCAATAGCAATTAGTATTCCCATTGCTATTGCAGTACCGTGTTTAATATTATTAATCAGCTCGAAGCAATGTCCAAAAGTATGCCCAAAATTTAAAATTCGCCGTATCCCTTTATCAAAAGGATCTTTTTCGATAATAGAAATCTTAGTTTCAATACACTTATAGATACATTCTTCTAATATTGAAAAATCGCATTTATCAAAACAAACCTTATCCATTAGGTTCATGAGACCATTGTTTGCAATAAGTGCGTATTTTATTATTTCTCCAAATCCACTTATAAAGTCTTTGTTATTAAGGGTTTTTAAGTATTGAGTGCAAATGTGTATACTTTCAGGATTATAAAAACTCCCGATAGCATTTTTTATATTGCCATGGTTAATGCCATTTTTACCCCCAATAGATGCGTCAATTTGGGCAATAAGACTAGTTGGAACTAATTTTAACTTTATGCCGCGTTTGAAAATATTCGCAACATAGCCAGTAATATCTGTAACAACGCCACCACCAAAACCTATTAAAATAGTATTTTTATTTGCATTATATTTAATTAATTCGCTAATTATGAATGATATTGTATCTTGACTTTTATATCTTTCTCCTGTTTCAATAAGTATAGTTTTACAGTTTAGCAATTGCTCTTTGTAATGCTTATGTATATTTTTGTCGGAAATGATAATGAAATCCTGTCCATCAGTAATTTCATGGAAATTGACAAAAGTTTTATGAAAATCTATTCTAGTTGTATTCGTAATATCTATATTATATTGCATCGTCTTATTTACAATTAGTTAAGCTAAAAATAGGGTATTTTTCTTTTGCAAGTTTTAATGATGTTGCATTATAGTGCCACCATTCAGTTTTTGCAACGTAGAAATCAGCTTTTTTCATTATTTCAAACAAAAGCATTCTGTTTGAATACTGCTCTTTAGATAGTGCACCTGAATTTAAATAATCTTCTGATTTATTTGGAAATGATATTTCGTCAAAACAATCAAAATGACTTCCCATATCTAAAGCCATACCATTTTGATCTGCGATTGTAATATCTAACGCCATCCCATAATTATGGATAGATCCTCTGTCAGGTCGAGCAACATACCAGTGTTTCCTATTTTCTGGAACATCTACAGAGTCCCACATTAGTTGCTGAGATTCAGTACTCCTAACAGCGTCATAAATAATGAAAGTATATTCGGGCATAGTGTCTTTGAGGATATTATAAGCGGC
Organism: uncultured Bacteroidales bacterium; assembly: GCA_964368115.1. Taxonomy (GTDB): domain Bacteria; phylum Bacteroidota; class Bacteroidia; order Bacteroidales; family ML635J-15; genus Bact-19. The sequence goes on along the minus strand of CAYJBL010000229.1, from coordinate 986 downwards.
TTTTAATTTCACATAACAATCGTGCTGTATGTATGCTTCTGTAAGATCGCCATAAAAATCTATGCCAATAAAATTATCTGATGTCGAGTACTTTAAATCTATAATAAGTTCAGGTAAAGAATCTTTTATGTCAATAAGTCCCATGCCTTCAAGGCAAAGAGCTGTTTTAGATTTGATAATCGGTTTAGGAGGCGTAATACTATTTGTTGTACTATCTTTATGATAATTAATATGAGTTTTATTATTGTTAAGTTTGTCTATGGTTTTGTCATTGTTGGAATTACAACTAAATAGTAGTAAAATCAAGACAATGAAAACAACTGTTAAATTATTTTTTTTTGCCATAAAAGTATATCTTTGTCAGAATTAGTAAAACAAATATTAAAAATCAAAAGTAATGAAAAGACTTGTAATTCCAATTTTAAGTTTATTTATCTTATTAACATCTACAGTTTCAGCACAACAAGCAAAACTGAGTATCGATGATGCAGTAGTAGGCATGTGGAGAGAGTATTATCCATCAAATTTAAGAGGCGTATCATTAAGGCCTTATACAAAAACATATACATGTATTGTAGGAGATGAGTTAGTTGCTACTCCATTTGGTAAGGATGACAAACAAACTATTATTTCGACAAGCGAATTAAATGCTGAATTAAAAAAGTATGATATAGGAGATTTGAAATATTTTCCAGCATACGAATGGATTACTAAAAATATGATAAAACTAAGATTTGGAAATAATCTTGTGGTTTTTGATGTGGAGAAATTAGAATTAAAAAAAATAACAATTTTACCAGAAAATGCATCTAACTCTGATTTTTCTACTGAATCTGGATATGGAGCATATACTATTGACAACAATTTATTTATTGTAAAAGCAGAATCGCAGTCAAAGCAAATAACAAATGATGACAATAAAAATATTCTTTATGGACATGTTGCGCATCGTAATGAATTTGGAATAAGTAAAGGTACATTCTGGT
>CAYJBL010000228.1:0-3405 GCA_964368115.1 uncultured Bacteroidales bacterium | reverse complement strand
TTCTTTTCTATTCCAATTATTTAAATCTATCAGTTTCATGATTTTATAATTTATTATATTCCCTTTTATTGAAATTGCAAGTTATCAATTTTATTTCAAAACTAGGCTTTACAAAAAGAAAAGCTGCAATTTTCATTTTTTTCATAACAATTGAGTACTTTTGTTTGTTCACAATAGCTAGAACGTATACATTACAAACACTACATTCTTCTATTGAAATATATTGCTAAAACAAAAAATATATGAATAATTTTAGAATTGAATATTTAAACTCTGAGAAAGTATATATGGCTGGAGAAATCCATCCAATTAAAGTGGGTATGAGACGCGTAAACCTATGTGGTGGTGGCGATCCAGTTTATATTTATGACACAAGCGGAGTATATAGCGACCCTAAAGTTGATATCGACATCAATAAAGGTCTTCCAAAATTAAGAGAAGAGTGGATAAAGAATAGAACTGAGCAAATAAATACTCAATTATATTATGCTCGTAATGGCATTATTACTCCTGAGATGGAGTATGTTGCAATCAGAGAAAATATGAATATCAAGGAACTTGGTATTGAAACATATATTACACCTGAATTTGTTAGAGAAGAAATTGCTGCTGGTAGAGCGATAATTCCTGCAAATATCAATCACCCCGAAGCCGAGCCAATGATTATCGGCGAGAAATTCAGAGTAAAAATAAATACTAACATTGGCAATTCTGCTTTGTCTTCGGGAATTGAAGAAGAGGTTGAAAAAGCATTGTGGAGTTGTAAACTTGGTGGCGATACTATTATGGATCTTTCAACAGGGAACGATATTCATAAAACAAGAGAATGGATTCTAAGAAATTCTCCTGTTCCAGTAGGAACCGTCCCTATCTACCAAGCGTTAGAAAAAGTAAATGGTAAAATTGAGGATCTTAGTTGGGACGTATATAAAGAAACTCTTATAGAACAATGCAAACAAGGGGTAGATTATTTCACTAATCATGCTGGAGTAAAAAAAGAACATGCAGAACTTGTAAAACATAGAAAAACAGGTATAGTATCACGAGGGGGCTCTATTATGACAAAATGGTGTAAAATTTATGATACTGATAACTTTTTATATACAAATTTTGAGGAAATTTGTAAGATTTTAGCAAAATATGATGTGGCTGTTTCTCTTGGAGACGGTTTACGTCCTGGCTCTATTTATGATGCAAATGATGACTCTCAATTTTTAGAACTTAAAACATTAGGAGAACTGACTTTAATCGCTTGGAAATACGATGTTCAAGTTATGATTGAAGGTCCAGGGCATGTTCCAATGCATAAAATCGCACAGAACATGGAAAAACAAAAAGAATACTGTCATGGTGCTCCATTTTACAATTTAGGCCCACTAACTACAGATATTGCACCAGGTTACGACCATATAACTTCTGCAATTGGAGGTGCTCAGATTGCATGGCAAGGAACAGCTATGTTGTGTTATGTTACACCAAAAGAACATTTAGGCTTACCAAATAAAGACGACGTTCGAGAAGGTGTTATTACATACAAAATTGCAGCTCATGCCGCAGATTTAGCAAAAGGATTTCCAGGTGCACAAATTAGAGATAACGCATTAAGTCACGCAAGATTTAACTTCAGATGGAAAGATCAATTTGCACTCTCTTTAGACCCAGAAAGAGCATTAGAATATTACAAAGCAAATGGCTCTGACGAAGAAGGTGAATTCTGCACAATGTGCGGCCCTAATTTTTGCGCAATGAAACTATCTAAACAAGAATAGCCAATACTTATTAACTATATAATTTCTTCCTGCTATTTTTTTTGTGCATAACGAAATAATTGCACAAGAACTATTATACATGCCACTATAGCAATTATCCATACAACATTGATATATTGCAGAAAGAACTTAGCAAAATAAACCCCAAACAAAATACCTGCAGCAAATAGATAAATTTTAAATATTGCAAAATCTATAGCTGTATAATGTTTTACAGCTCCCATTAAACTATTAATAAATCTTACTATCATAAACTAATTATTTAATTAATACAAATATATCAATTTCGGTAGACTATAAATAATCCAATGTTTGTTTTATTTTTTTTTTACTTTTGCATACAAATAAAATGTAATATCAATAAATAACTAAACTACTGATTATGGCTACTTCAATAGATTTTATCGAATATTTAATGGAGAAATTATCTGAAATCAAATATGAATTTAGATACAGAAAAATGTTTGGAGAGTATTATGTTTATGCAAACGATAAGCCAATTTTATTAGTTTGCGACAATACTGTATTCATTAAAATGCTACCAGAACTGGAAGACCTTATGAAAGATTCTGAAACTGGCCCTCCATATCCAAGTGCAAAAGACTTTTATATTCTTGATGTTGAAAATAAAAACACTCTTAATTATGCTGTAGAAATCTTAGAACGTAACACTTCTATACCGAAATCTAAGAAAAAGAAAAAATAGATTTTACTTATATAAAAAGCATAACGTAATCATGTATTCCGTTCAAAATCAATTGAACTCCAATTGCAGCAACTATCAATCCAAAAATACGCGATAAAGGATTTAAAATATTATATTTATTCAGAATATTACCTAGAAATTTTGCATTTCGCATAATAATCCAGTTTAAAAATATACCAATACTTACAGTTACGATGGAAATTATCCAACCATAAATTGATGGCATTGTTACAGCTGCTGTTATTGTTGCTGGACCTGCAATCATTGGTATTGCTATAGGCACTGCTGTTATCGATTCGATCTTTGGGTTATTATCTAACTTAATATACGCTCCACTTTGGAGGGCAGACAAACCACTGATTGCCAAAACTATTCCGCAAATTATTTGAAAAGCATATATTTCGATATTAAAAACATAACTCAATATTTGATTTCCTAAAACCAAAAATAACATCAAAGCAAAATAAGCTGTTAATGATGAACGGTTTACTATTCGCTTCAACGAATTTTTATCGTAAGATTGCTGTAAAGAGAAAATTACAAATATCTTTTGCACTGGATTTAACAGTGCAATAAAGGATAGTAATGCTGCGAAGAATATTTGAACCATAATTTCTACTTCATACATTAATCCAAACTCGGAATGTAGTCGTTTGCAATAACTTTCATTTCAGGTGTAAGAATTATTCCTTTTTTTAACCAATCATATACAGGATCATTTTTTAATATTTCTTTTGGTCTACTTTCACCATATCCTTTTGCTACCAATCTACCTTTCTGTATACCCTTTTGTTCAACATAAGTTGTTACCGAATTTGCACGTTTCTGACTAAGAATATTATTTGCATCTTCCCCACCAATCATATCCGTATGTGCAGATAATTCTATTACAAGATTAGGATTATCTATCAATATTTCAATTATACTGTC
>CAYJBL010000227.1:0-3407 GCA_964368115.1 uncultured Bacteroidales bacterium | reverse complement strand
TGGCATTACTTTCAAGGCATTCGACAACATAAATAATGGTGAGAATTTCGATCCACTTTTAGAAGCTAAAAATTTAGCCAAAAACTTTAATTTCAATCACGAGATAATTGACATTCGTAAATTATTTAAAGAAACTGTCATCAAGGATTTTATAAATCAATATTTATCGGGAAAAACCCCAAATCCATGTGTAACTTGTAACAAAAATATTAAATGGGGCAAAATGCTCGAAGAAGCAGACCGATTAAATTGTAAATTTCTTGCTACAGGTCATTATGCTCAAGTTATTTATGAAAATGACAGATGGTTTCTACGAAAAAGTAAAGACGACAAAAAAGACCAAACATATTTTTTATGGACACTTAGTCAAGAAGAACTTTCAAGAACTATTTTCCCTCTTGGAAAATTCACAAAAAACGAAGTTCGAGAAATTGCAATAAAAAATAATTACGAAAAAATTGCAGAAAAAAAAGAAAGTCAAGAGATTTGCTTTATTCCAGATAATGACTATCGTAATTTTTTATATAATCAAGTTCATAATCTAGATAATAACATTGGCAAAGGAAATTTCGTTGATAGTTCAGGTAAAATTATCGGACAACACAAAGGCTACCCTTTTTATACAATTGGACAACGAAAAGGATTAGAAATCGCAATGGGGCACCCTATGTATGTATTATCAATTAACGAGCAAAATAACACTATTGTATTAGGCACTCGAGAAGAATTACTATGTAACGAACTTTATATTGAAAAAATCAATTTCATGAAATATGATTCTATTCCTGACAACAAAAATTTTATTTGCAAGATAAGATACAACAATAATGGAGAAAGTTGCACAATATCACAAGTTGGTAAGGACCGAATTAAAATACGCTTCGATCATCCTGTAGCAGCAATCACACCTGGGCAGTCTGCTGTTATATATGAAAACGACGATGTAGTTGCTGGAGGGATAATCATTAAAACACAAAATATTTTAGTATAAATAATTTTATTTTTAACTCTATTTTTATTCTTAATAATATGAGAATACATTTTCAAAAAAAATACAAAAAAAAATTTATAAAAAAACATTACAACCCCATACAACAAAATGCATGTACGAGGTGTCTTGTTAAATATTTTTTATAAATTGCGGCGATTAATTTAGCACAAAAAAATAATACAATTTAATGATAAGAAACCATATGAAAAAAATCACAACAGCAATCATTTTATGCTTGATTTTTACACAATTAAGCATCGCACAGAAAACAACACAAGCAACCGATCCTTCTATTGATGGACGCTATCTTGTAATCGAAAGTAATGAGACATATTTCGAAGAAATTGACGGAAATATTGAATGTAATGATGTTTATATTTATAATATTACAGAAAATGAAAGCATAAAACCTGAATATATCGCAGTAACATCTCTTGCAAATGTTATTGATTTTGGAATAAAAACAAAATCATACGAGTATGAAAACCAGCGCGGATATTTCTTAGTTATGAATAAAAATAATTACAAATACACTTTTGTTAATGTTATTGAAGCAATGAACATCAAGTACATTATTTACAATAACACAAAAATAACTGTAAACGAATATATTAAACTTTTATTAAATAAATAATTATGAAGCAATTTAAATTATTACTTTTTGCAATTCTGTGTATTTCAACACAGGTAATGCATGCTCAAATTTCAGCACCAGGTTCTACTGGAGCATTTGAAACGAGCTACACACCACAATTCATTGGTTACGGAGGCACAAACGACTCTGTATACGTATTTTGTGGCGACCAAGACGATACAAATATTGGGACTCTTTCGGTTCAGGCCGACGGATGTTCTGTAATTTGGTACGAGTACGATGGATTAAGTTTTAATACTATCCCTGGTCAAACCGAAGCTACAATAAATGGTTTGGGTACTGGTTTGTATATGGCTTCTATAAACTGTGGCGGCACATATTCTTGCCACCGCGCTTGGGTTTGGGTAAATCAAGCATTTGTTGATATTGCTGCGATACCAGAAGGTTGTCAAACGTTTACACTAAACGGCAGCCACGAAGTTTTAGACAATACCCTAGAAATTAATGATCCTCCAGGAGCGAGCTTCAATATCAACTCAACTACATATATTGAAGTATGTTTTTGGGCTAATCACACATTCGTTTCTGACATTGGATTTTATCTTAAATCACCAGGAAACCAAAATGCTGAACCTGGAGATCCAGGTGTTGTTGAACTTTGCCCAGCTGCATCCGACTGGGGACCTAATGCTGCCCAAGATAGCTGGACTGATATTCCTTGGTCTGCTCTTGGCTGTTCGTCTGCAGGAGATCAAAACACAACATGTAACTCTGGTGAAGACATCGAAGAATTTTGTTTACAAACACATAGTGCACCAGGTGGAACCTTTTGGGCTGCTGGAACTCCAGATTTAACACCATGTATCTGCGATTTACCAACACCTATTACAGGAGACTATGCTTCTGCTGGTGCTTGGACCGATATTTATGGGGCAAATGCTGCGGAAGACGGTTGGTCTGTTCAAATATACGATTGTGAAGGTGCTGATGTTGGCGCACTAACTCGTGCAACTATCAAATTTGTAGGTCAAACTGCATGCGGACCAGCTACATTTGAATATGACTCTGGTAATATAAATTCAAGCATTAGTGATAACTCATGTGATGCTGCTTCAGCATCTGTATATGCAATTCCAGCAAATGAACCAGCGGGTTCTTACACAGTTAGCTCGGCGATTACTAGTTGGTCATGGGCAACAAATCCTCCATCAGCATTCGAAAGTAACGAAATGAACCCTATTGTAGCTGCAGGTACAGCTGCATTTCCTACTCAAAATACTGAATTTGTTTTTACAGTTGAAGAGTCTATTACATTACCTAATGGTGAAGCTGGTCCTGTTTGCGAAATAAGCACAACAGAACTATTTGTAACATCACCTTCTGATGCAACAATAACACCTGTAGGTCCAGTATGTTTCAACGATGCACCATTCCTTATTGAAGCTGTTCATAATGGTGGTACTTGGACAACAAATGCTCCTGCAGGCTCAATAAATGCTAACACTGGAATGTTTGATCCAGGAGTTGCTGGTCCAGGTACTTGGAATATTACGTATGAAATCACAGGTTCGTGTTCTGATATCGATCATACAACCATCACCGTAAACGATTTCATCGAAGTAGAAGATTTTGTAGATGATGTATGTAACGGAATTACAGAATACGCAGTATCGTTCAATGTAGTAGATTCAGACGGCGCACCAGCAGCTTATGTGGTGGATTTTGGTGCAGGACCAAATGCATTTTCAGCAGGTGTAGCATATAGTCAAAATGTTCCTAACAATAGTATCTATAACATAACAGTGTCTGATGCAAATGGGT
>CAYJBL010000226.1:0-3419 GCA_964368115.1 uncultured Bacteroidales bacterium | reverse complement strand
GATTTTAGCAAAAACGATATTGCTATTACTAAATAAGGAAAAGCTGGAGCAATATAAAATTCACCTTGTTTTTGTGAAATCATTATAGGTAAAACTCCTGATAATGAATATAAAAAAAATGTTAAGAAAATACGGAAATTTAACTTCCCAATCTTCACATTGCGCTTACAAAAGAATAAAACCAACATAATTACAATCAATAATGGTAATAATTGACTGAAAAATATTTTTAGTATGAAAAACCTTGAAGTACGTATTGATTCAGAATTAATACTTTCTAATATTTGTATTTCGAAATAGTGTGTAAAAAATTCTAACGCAGCTGGATTTACACAAAGAAAAAGTATAAATAAACCAAGGCTAGATATAGTCAATAAAAATGTATGCCACAACATTTTAACAAAAGAATATTCTTCTCTATTAACAAGCAAAAAAACAAATGGAAAAGACAATGGAAATAGCGCAGTTGGACCTTTGGATAGAATTCCTAAAAATATCAAGACTCCACCAAAAAATATGTAAAGAACAGTTAATATATTTGTTTTTGCCTTAATGCCATTTAATATTAAGAGTGTTGAAAACACCATAAATACACTTAAAGTTATTTCTAAAACATTTGTATTTAGTGTCCACCAAACAAGCGGGATAAATAACCATAAAATAAGCGGAACAAATCCAATATATACATTATTGCCTTTAGAATCTAACTTTCTAAATATCAAAAATATTCCTAAAGCTACGAGTAAATGAAGAAATAAACAAATAAATTTATCTACAATAAAGCTATCACCAAAGATATGATAAAAGATACTTTGAAGAAAAAATACTAGAGGTGGGTGCCCAAGAAGTGGTTCACTATATTCGCTAATTTGCATAGCCCAAACTTCTCCAATACCTTGAGAAAATCTTAATGCAAGGGTAGAATAAAGTGTTCCGTCAAAAAACATCCCATAAGCAAGTAAAGATGGAGATAATAAGCAAATTAGTAAAGTAAAGAATAACAATGGTAAGAAAGTTATCTTTTTAAAAAAACTCATATACTTCTATTTAAAGACACAAAAGTAATAAATGCCATATAATCTAAATCGTATTTTTCCGTTTTTTTAATATATTTGTGATTAATATTTATCATAAATTTATAGAAATTGGGGCGTAATGTTTTTAGAACAATCAAGAAAGGGAGATCATAAACGAGGTTGGATTGAAGTTATTGCTGGCTCTATGTTTTCTGGCAAAACAGAAGAACTTATCCGCAGATTGCGCAGAGCAGAATATGCAAAACAAAAGGTTGAAATATTTAAACCTGAAGTTGATGTAAGATATAGTAGCGACAATATCGTTTCTCATAATTATACCTCTATTCGCTCCACTCCTGTTACTTCTTCTACAAACATTTTACTTCTAGCAAACGATGTTGATGTTGTAGGAATTGATGAAGCACAATTTTTCGACAATGGGATCATTGATGTTTGTATAAGCCTTGCAAACAATGGAATTCGTATTGTTGTTGCTGGTCTCGATATGGATTTTGCTGGGCGACCTTTTGGTCCTATGCCATCACTACTTTCTGTTGCCGAGTATGTCACTAAAGTGCATGCTGTTTGTATGAAATGCGGTGATTTAGCCCAGTTTAGCCATAGAAAAACTACTGAAGACAATATTATCGTCCTCGGAGAAAAAGATATTTACGAACCAATTTGCAGAAAATGCTATAACGAAGCTAATAATCAATTGTGAAACGAACATGAAAAATTATAAACTAATTGATATTGCAAAACTGCTTAATGCTAGCATTTTTGGTAATTGCGAAAATCACTTTGATCAAATAATTATTGATAGTCGCAAAATTACAAACTTTCAAAATTGCGTATTTATTGCAATCGTTGGCGAACAGCACAACGGACACAATTTTATCGACGAACTTTATGCTAAGGGTGTAAAATCGTTTATTGTAAGCATTGAGCAAGATTATAAAAAATATGACGACGCTTGCTTTCTTGTTGTTGACAATACATTAAAGGCACTACAACAACTAGCTTCGTTTAAACGAGATACTACAAACTGTCCTATTATTGCTGTTACTGGAAGCAATGGAAAAACTATAGTTAAAGAATGGCTTAACTTTCTACTTAGTCCAAATTACAATATCACAAGTAATCCTAAAAGCTATAACTCTCAAATTGGTGTTCCTCTATCGCTATGGCTACTAAACGAAAATACTGAACTTGGAATATTTGAAGCTGGAATTTCTAAAGTAAATGAAATGCAAATTCTTGAGAGAATAATAAAACCAAAAATTGGTATAATTATAAATATTGGAACAGCTCATCAATCTTATTTTGAATCTCTTGAACAAAAAGCCGACGAAAAATGCAAACTCTTTGTGAATTGCGATATCACTGTTTTTAACTATGATTGCGAATATAGCAGAAATGCAATAACAAAACTAAATCTACCTAAAACACTTTGCTATTCGTATAACAATTATGATGCAGATGTTTTTGTTTCTAATATAGATGAATCTACACTTGGCACAAGCATACAATTAAGCTATAATCGACATAAATATTCTATTAACATTCCATTTACAGATAGAGGATCAATACAAAATGCTATCTCTTGCTTTTGCTTAATACTTGCGTTACACAATGATGTTTCTAAAGACACTTTGTTGAGATTTTCACAGCTTCAAAATATAAAAATGCGTCTCGAAATTATAGAAGGAACCAATAATTGCATGATTATCAACGATAGCTATAATTCTGACTTAAATTCCTTGGAAATAGCATTAGATTATTTAAACCAGAAAAAAGGCAATAAAGATAGTGTTCTTATTTTATCTGATATTTTACAAAACTCTCATAACGAAACAATTCTATATGATAATATCATTAAAATAATAAACAACAAACACTTAGATTTATTTATTGGAATTGGCAACAAACTTAAATATATTAAAAATTTAATCCATATCGATTCTGAGTTTTATGATGATACAGAAACTTTCATTAAATCGATTCCGTACAATAAATTCACAAATAAAGCCATTTTAATAAAGGGTGCACGTGATTTTAAATTTGAAAAAATTACTAGAAAGCTAGAGCACAAAACCCATGATTCTGTAATAGAAATAGATATGAACACTCTGCGAGATAATTTGTTACATATTAGATCTAGATTAGAGCCTGATACAAAAATTATGGCTATGGTAAAAGCTTTTTCTTATGGCAGTGGTTATCGCGAAATTTCTAATTTTCTACAACACAATAGAATTGATTACCTTGCTGTTGCATACACCGACGAGGGTATTGAACTCAGAAATGCTGGTATTTACACACCAATTATGGTTATGAGTCCATCACCAAAGTCCTTGCAAACAATGATTAACTACAAATTAGAGCCAGAAATTTACTCTATAG